>NZ_KQ758669.1:0-31923 GCF_001457055.1 Priestia veravalensis
TCTGCAAAAAAATGAGTTTGGGACATAACAAAATGATTGCTTCTAAAAGACGAACACTCGCTGTTCCCATCTCTTTGATTTGTCTCAACACGTTCGTTCCATTGCGCTACGGCCACTCGCTTTCCGCGGGGAGGAACCTGAGCTTCCTCGCTGCGCTGCGGGATCTCCGTTTTCCCTCTCTTTCCCGCAGGAGTCGAGTGTCCTACGCTTCATTCCACCCTGTTTCCAACATTGTTTTCACAATCAACCAAAAAACCTGAACGATTAAAAGTTATGAACTCTCAATCGTTCAGGTATAGTAGAGGCTGAACTACTTATGTCTCAGTCTCATTTTTTTTTATAAAAAAGCAGGAATTTTGTTGAATGAAGGTGAATAATGTTGATTACGTAAAATTAAACTGCTTTTCAACGAGCTCGATATCCTCATCAAACTTCTCATGTGTTTTTTGAAACAAACGAACAAACATATCTCCAAGTTCCTCTTCTAATACTTTAATTCCTTCTCCTGTAACACCGCCCTTTACGCTTACTTTCTCTTGTAAAGTAGGGAGCGTAAAAATTTCTTTTTCAAGTAATTTACCCATTCCAATAATCATATCACTAGCCATAATGGTTGCTTCTTCTTTTGAAATCTCCGTTTCTTGAACAGCAGCATCAATAAATTTCTGTAACAAGAAGCTGAAAAAAGCAGGTCCACAGCTAACAATATCCGACGATACCCTTGTAATGTTTTGTGGAATTGATACGGTTTTAGACATGCTGCTAAATAAATTTGTTAAGTAATTTTGATAAAAAGATGAACAATGATCGCCATATGTCATAAGTGATACGCCTGACAACGCAAGATTTGTAATGCTTGGAATGATTCGTGCTACTTGGGTAGGCACGATGCTTTCCAGCTGCTCCACGCTTATTGGACTTGTAATCGATACAATGCAATGTTCTTTCGTTAACAGCGGTTTTATTTTTATTAAAAGGGGGTGAATATCCAATGGTTTTACACATATAAAAATAAGTTGTGAAGAACGGACAACTTCTTCCGCACAATCTCCCAGCTGAATTTCTTGGTGCTGCTTTTGAATCGTTTTTGCTTTGCCTTTTGTTCGATTTGTGATAGTTAGTTGTGAAGGATGTACGGCTTTTGACTCAATAAAGGCATCAATTAATATTCTCCCCATATTACCTGTTCCAATAAATCCTATATTCACTTGTACTTCCCTCCTTCAAAAGCCTATTCTTCTAAACAGTATGAGATTATTAATCAATTTATGACGTTAGTTCATAATCCCTTAAGGAGGAAACCATGACTTTATCGAAAAAACATTGGATTATTTTGGGTTTTATTTCGGTAGCTGTATGTGGGTTTTTAATTTATACAAATGTTTTATTTCCCCAGGTAGAAACGAGTGCTCAGGTTGGAGATGACTTTCCATTTGCTGAAAAACAAGAAAGTAGTTCTTCAACAAGAGACGTGCCTCAAAAAGATTCTACAAGTACTCAAATCGTTGTTGATGTGAAAGGTGAAGTTCAAAAACCAGGCGTATACGAGCTTGAGGCTGGCCTTAGGGTTCAGGATGCTGTCGAGAGAGCGAGTGGAATTACGAAAGAAGCGGACATGAATCAGGTAAATTTAGCAACAAAAGTAGCTGATGAAATGGTCATCTATATTCCAGCTATTGGTCAAGAGCCTCAAGTACCTGTTGCTAGTGGAGGAAGCGTTGAAAAAAGTGACAGCGGTGTAGTGAATCTTAACACAGCAACGTTAGAAGACCTGCAAACTTTAAATGGAATCGGTCCGTCAAAAGCGCAAGCGATTCTCACATATCGTGAAGAAAATGGTCCTTTTAAAACAGTGGAAGATCTGCTACAAGTCTCAGGAATTGGCGAAAAATCATTGGAGAAAATAAAAGCAGAGATAGCAATAAATTAGTGAATGCGTTGACGTCATCTCCTTTTAACCGATACACTATGTACTAGATAGCGAGACAAGAAAGTAGGGAGTAGAAGATGACAAGAATTTCGTGGGATCAATACTTTATGGCACAAAGTCATTTATTAGCATTACGCAGCACGTGTGAACGTTTAGCTGTAGGTGCCACAATTGTAAGAGATAAACGTATTATTGCAGGCGGATACAACGGATCAATAAGCGGCGGGGTGCATTGTGCAGACGAAGGCTGTTACGTCATTGATAACCATTGTGTCAGAACCATTCATGCAGAGGTAAATGCTCTGTTACAGTGTGCTAAATTTGGTGTTAAAACAGAAGATGCAGAAGTTTATGTCACGCATTTTCCTTGCTTAAACTGTTGCAAAGCACTTATTCAAGCTGGGATTAAGACCGTTTATTATGCCAACGACTACAAAAATCACCCATATGCTATTGAATTATTTGAGCAATCAGGGGTAAGATTTGAAAAAGTCGAGCTAAACGAAGCTGTCATTGATTTAAACAGTCAAGAAAAATGGAGCTTTGTAAACAGTATTTTAGAGAAGCTTCACCAGAGTAATCTTTCCAAAAAAGAAATTGCTCGCTTAGAAGACCAAGCCTTTTCGTTGTTTCAACCTTCATAAGCTAGGCACTTGGTGTCTAGCTATTTCTTTTGAATGGGAGGTGCTTTCTTGAAAGGTTTCTATTTATATATAGCAGTTAGCTCCATGTTAACCATGTTTTTAGCTTATCATCTATCATGGATTACATTCGTATTTGCACTAAGCTACGCGGTTTTTTTATACCTGAAGTGCCCACCGTATGTTTTCGTCCTTTGTGTTCTTGTTGGCGGTTTTTCTTTTGGGTTGTTTTATCTTTTTTCACTTCATCATCAAACATCTATCTCTTCCAATCAAACAATATTTACCGGTCAAATCGCTTCTATTCCTGATATTGACGGAAGCCAAGTGCGCTTTTTCTTTAGCACTCAAGGTGAGGACATATCCGTTACGTATTATATGAAAAATGAAAGTGAAGTTAAACAGATTCAAAACCTAACGATTTATGACCAATGTATGCTAAAAGGCAAACTTTCTTCTTTTGAAGAAGGGCGAAATCCAAATGCATTTAACTACAAAGCATACATGAATACTCAGCGTATTCACTGGAATCTTAAAGCATCTACTTTTACAACCTCTTTATGCCAACCTCCTAAACGATTATCTCTCATTCAGTCCCTTTCTACCTATCGACAAAAAGGAATTGACTACCTTAAACAGACTGTTCCTCAGCCAGCTTCTTCTTTTATGCAAGCGCTCATTTACGGAGAGAGAAACCAAATCGATTCTGATTTACTTCAGCTTTACCAAAGTTTCGGGCTTATTCATTTGCTAGCTATTTCAGGACTTCACGTTGGTTTAATGACCTTTATGTTTTTTTATATACTGATTCGAGTGGGGGTTACGCGCCAGTTAGCCATAAACATTTTATTAGTAACTCTTCCTTTGTATGCTATTATCGCGGGTGGAGCGCCTTCGGTTATTCGTGCAGTGTTAATGAGCATGTTAGCATTAATTAGCATGCAGTATCAAAAAAAGATTAGTCTAACCGACAGCATAGCAATAGCATTTTTGTTAATGGTAGTTGTTAATCCATTTTATATTTTACAAGTGGGATTTCAATTATCTTTTGTGGTGACCCTTTTTATTGCGCTTAGTACACAGATTATTCTAAAGCGAATTACCTCAACTATAGCTCAGTTACTGATGGTATCGTTGGTTGCGCAGCTCGGATCGCTACCGCTGTTATTGTTTTATTTTTATGAAATTTCGCTACTAAGCCTTCCTCTTAATATGATTTATGTTCCCTTTTTTTCAACAGTCATTCTTCCACTTTGTTTGTTCACATTTATTGCTTCATTTTTCTTTTCACCCATCGGAACTATAGGTCAATGGCTACTAAATAATATATTATTACTGAGCGAATGGTTCTTGAAGCTACTACACGATGTATCTCCTGTGTTCTTAATAACAACCGGCAAGCTTTCTCTATGGGTTGTTGGACTTTTTTACATAGGTATTTACGGCGTTTTATGGTCTATGGAAAACAAGAAATATACGTCTTTTTTTAGCATAGTCACTGTCCTAATGTTCGTGGTTCAATGTCTTTTTCCGTATGTAAATCCATATGGGAAAGTGACAATGATTGACGTGGGTCAAGGAGATAGCTTGTTAATTGAGCTTCCCTATAGGCAAGGGATTTATTTAATTGATACGGGAGGTAGCGTTCCGTTTTTCAGTGAAGATTGGCAAGTACGTCGCGATTTGTTTGATGTGGGAAGGGATGTTATCATGCCAGTTTTAAAATCAAAAGGAATTCGAAAGGTAGATAAGTTATTGATTACGCACGGCGACTATGACCATGGTGGAAGTGCCAGCACGTTACTGAATCAAGTCAAAATTGAACAGGTGGTGCTGGGGAAAAAGAAGCAGTTTACAGATTTAGAACAAGATATTATCAAGCAAGCAAGGAAAGCGAATAGCGAGATTTCTTATGTTCAGAAAGGAGATCACTGGAAACAAGGAGACATTTCTTTTTATATTCTTTCACCAACAGGCTCAGAAACAACAAGCAATAATTCATCTATTGTTTTGTTTACAGAGTTTGGAGGACTCAACTGGCTTTTTACAGGTGATTTAGAAGAAGCGGGAGAAAATGAGATTCTTCGCATTATTCCTTCGCTGCAAGCTGATGTGTTAAAGATTGCACATCATGGAAGTAAATCGTCTACATCACCTGCGTTTCTTCGTGCACTTAACCCCAAAATTGCTCTCATATCAGCAGGTAAAAAGAACCGTTACGGTCATCCTCATGAGGAAGTGGTTGAAAGGTTACAAGAAGCCGATGTTTTGATTTACCGAACAGATGAAAACGGTGCAATCACGTATACATTTCGAAAAAACAAAGGAACCTTTTACCCCCAACTTCCATAGTCTATATCAAGTTAAAAAAACGACTGTAGATGACAGTCGCTAAGTGTTGCTGATTTTCTATCTCGTTTACCGATTCAACTAATGAATAAAGGTTGTATTCATTAGCAGCTACTTATGAACCAAAGTAGTGAATGACCGTTGCGATAATAAATAAGGTAGTAAAAAATCCAAATGATGCGATAAATCCTACAGCCGAATCGACTGCGTCGTTTCGTTTACTTTGAACGCTTTCTTCAAATTGATTCATTGCCACCCCTCCTATTTACAGTATAATCCATGTTTTTTAAAAAATCTATAAAATATAAAGCGTTTTCCTAACATGACAACAGTTAACAATCATTGTTTGTGGCAAAAAAGTAAACGATAATTATATGGGTTTACTCATTAACAAATAAGTAACCTAGGGCTTAATTTGTTAGTGTTTATTATAAACTGAGGAGTTGCTGCTTTTAGCAATTCCTTTTTGTATTCTTGCCAAACCGTTGTCGCACCTATACCATAGAAGGTGAAGAACTATAGAATGGAGCGTAAAAAATTGGCAATAGATTCGTTGAAAACTATCAATTCTAAGGACATAAAACCCGTCTATTTATTACATGGTTTAAATGCTTTTATTATGAAAAAAGCAAGAGATAAAATTATTCAACATTCCTTATCAGATGAGGAAAAAGAGTTTAATTTATCGATATATGACTTAGAGGAAACGCCGATTGAACAAGTAATTGAAGATGCTGAAACGCTGCCTTTTTTAGGTGATAAGCGAGTGGTAATTGCCAAGAATGCTTTTTTTCTAACGGCAGAAAAATCAAAATCTAAGGTAGAACACGATGTTAGTAAATTGCAGGACTATCTTGAGCAACCCGCACCTTTTTCAACTTTAATCGTGCAAGCTCCTTATGAAAAATTAGATGAGCGTAAAAAGATAACAAAAGCGTTAAAAAAGCAGGCTACATATGTGGAAGCAAATGAATTTAATGAGCATGACTTAGTGCAGTGGATAAAAGACGTATTGCATAAAAGAAACGTGGAAATGGATGAAGATGCTAAGCAGCTCTTGCTGCAGCTTGTCGGATTAAACGTTACGATCATCACAAATGAAGTGGAGAAAATGATGCTTTATGTAGGAGATAATGGTGTCATTACACGGGAAGTTGTACACGAGCTTGTAGCCAAAACGTTAGAACAAAATGTTTTTACACTTATTGAAGCAGTTATGAATAAAAACCTAAAAGAAGCGTTAAATATTTATCAAGATTTGCTTCGGAACAATGAGGAGCCAATCAAAATTCTATCGTTACTAGCTTCACAATTTCGCTTAATTTATCATACAAAGCAGCTTTCTGGTCAAGGGTATAGTCAACAGCAAATTGCACAAACGTTAAAAGTGCATCCTTTTCGAGTGAAAATTGCTCTTCAACAAAGTCGAAAATTTGAAGAGCCGTTGCTGCGTAGCATTATCAAAGAGCTAGCAGAAGCAGATTATGAAATGAAGACGGGAAAAATAGACAAAGAATTGCTTTTACAATTGTTTTTCTTAAAGCAAGCTGGTGTCTAGCAAAACATAAAAAAAACGATCCTATAGGGATCGTTTTTTCGCTTATTATGCAGATAAACCGTTAAGTTTTTGCGCTAAGCGAGATTTTTGACGAGCTGCAGCATTTTTGTGGATAAGACCTTTTTGTGCAGCCTTGTCTAATTTTTTAGAAGCAACAGAGTATGCTGCTTTTGCATTATCTACATCGTTGTTTTCAACTAAAGCTTCAAAGTTTTTGATAGCAGTACGCATAGCAGATTTTACTTGGATGTTATGTGCACGACGAGCTTCAGCAGTTTTTACACGTTTGATAGCTGATTTAATGTTTGGCATTCGTTTCACCTCCCGAAATTATAACAATCGAGATTATATAGAACTCGACATTTCTTACAATAAGAACAAAGGATATTTTATCAAACCCACGGCTATAATGCAATAGCACCTAAAAGGAATTTTATCGCTCTCGTGCATGAATTAATTAGCAAGAGGTGAAACTAACTTCTATGATAATAGCTGAGGAGGGTCTGCAATGAATGAAAACTTAGACTTAAGTCAATATAGTATTCGCACTGATTTAGCCGTGGAAGCAAGAACGATGGCTGTTGAAGACAATGAAAAGCAAGCCAAGCAGTCTGAGCTTGAAGGCGTTATTTTTAAAGAGAAAGATGTCGATGGAGTAAAGGTATCTTTAGTCGAAATAACTGAACAAGGTGCCCAAACGATTGGAAAGAAAAAAGGTCGCTATCTTACTCTAGAATCTGTTGGAATTCGCGAGCAGGATACCGAAAAGCAGGAAAAGATGGAAGAAGTATTTGCCGAAGAACTAAATCATTTTATAAAAGGCTTGAATATCCCAGATGATGCAAGTTGTTTAGTAGTCGGTCTTGGAAACAGCAGCGTTACTCCGGATGCACTTGGACCAAAGACGGTCGAAAATTTATTAATCACTCGTCATTTATTTGCTCTACAGCCTGAAAGCGTAGAAGAAGGGTTCCGTCCGGTAAGTGCTATTATACCTGGTGTAATGGGGATTACGGGAATTGAAACGAGCGATATTATCTTTGGTGTTGTCCAAAAAGTAAAACCTGACTTTATTATTGCGGTTGATGCTTTAGCAGCTCGTTCAATCGAACGTGTGAACGCAACGATTCAAATTTCAGATTCAGGTATTCATCCCGGCTCTGGAGTTGGAAATAAACGAAAAGAAATTAGCTATGAAACGCTAGGTATTCCAGTAATTGCAATCGGTATACCCACAGTTGTTGATGCGGTATCAATTACAAGCGATACCATTGATTTTATTTTAAAGCATTTTGGACGTGAGATGAATGAACAAGACAAGCCTTCGAAGTCTCTTATCCCTTCCGGAATGACGTTTGGAGAAAAAAAACAGTTAACTGACGAAGATTTACCAAGCGAAAAACATCGTCAAACGTATTTAGGAATGATTGGTACGTTACCTGATGAAGAAAAGCGTCGTTTAATTCATGAGGTGTTAGCGCCGTTAGGTCATAATTTGATGGTTACACCAAAAGAAGTTGACTTATTTATAGAAGAGATGGCCAACGTGGTAGCTGGAGGGCTGAACGCAGCTCTTCACCATGAAGTGGATCAAGGAAACTTTGGATCTTATACTCATTAAAAGTGAATGAAACAAGAAGAAGTATCCCATAATGAATACTACGAAAATGAATAGGTATGTTTAGATGAAAGGAGCATTCTCATGGCGAAATTCATGATGAAGTCGCTGCTGCTAAGCGTTGTGTTATTGTTCGGTGTACTATTAGGGATGCAGACTGCCCAGCAAGGGCTAATTAAGATGAAAGGGTATGATGACCCTAGTATTCAGCAAGTTTTTACAGTTTCTAAAACGAGCGAGGGCGAAGTAGAAGCAGATGTAATGGGCAACAAGCGAGTTGTGGACCTTGAAGAAAAACAAAAGCTACTGGAAGAGCGAAAGGCATTTAACTTTTTTTCTTCAATCGGAAAAAGCTTAGCTAACGGCATACAGGCTGTTATGCAAAAAGCAGTCGAAGCTTTTCATAACCTGTTTGTATAAAACAACAAAGTAGAGCAGCCTTAATGTTTCGCTATACATTAAAGCTGCTCTGCTTTACTATTGAGCTCATCTCTCTCCTTCCTTTGAGAAGTTTATTGAATGTTGACTGATGTGTTGTTATAATTTACTTTAGTGTATTTTGCCGATTTTCAGTAGGAGTGAAAAAATGATGGATAGAGAAGCGAAGTTAAACCGACAGTCGAAAATTAGAAACTTTTCGATTATTGCTCATATAGATCACGGAAAGTCAACATTAGCTGACCGTATTTTAGAAAAAACAAATGCGCTTACGCAGCGCGAAATGAAAGCTCAGCTTTTGGATTCTATGGATTTAGAACGTGAGCGTGGAATTACTATTAAGCTAAATGCTGTTCAGCTTAAGTATAAAGCAAAAGATGGGGAAGAATATATTTTCCATTTAATTGATACTCCAGGGCACGTCGATTTTACATATGAAGTGTCTCGTAGTCTTGCAGCTTGTGAAGGAGCAATTCTTGTAGTGGATGCAGCTCAGGGAATTGAAGCACAAACATTAGCAAACGTATACTTAGCGCTAGATAATGATTTGGAAATCTTACCGGTTATTAATAAAATTGACCTTCCAAGTGCTGAGCCTGAACGCGTACGTCAAGAAGTGGAAGATGTAATTGGCTTAGATGCTTCAGAAGCAGTGCTCGCTTCTGCAAAAGCAGGTATTGGAATTGAAGAGATTTTAGAGCAAATTGTAGAAAAGGTACCTGCTCCTGAAGGCGATCCTGAAGGGCCTTTAAAAGCCTTAATTTTTGATTCATTCTATGATGCGTATCGTGGTGTTGTTGCATCTATTCGTATTGTAGAAGGGTCGGTCAAAACAGGCGATAAAATTCGCATGATGGCAACGGGCAAAGAGTTTGAAGTAACAGAAATTGGTGTATTAACACCAAAAACAGTTCCACAAGCCCAACTATCTGTTGGAGATGTAGGATATTTAACAGCTGCTATTAAAAACGTAGGAGATACACGCGTAGGGGATACGATTACGCTTGCTAAAAATGGTGCAACTGAACCATTACCAGGTTACCGTCGTTTAAATCCAATGGTATATTGCGGCTTGTATCCAATTGATACAGCAAAATATAATGACTTACGTGAAGCCTTAGAAAAACTGGAGCTGAATGATTCTGCCCTTCAATTTGAACCAGAGACATCTCAAGCATTAGGATTCGGCTTCCGCTGTGGATTCTTAGGCCTGCTTCACATGGAAATTATCCAAGAGCGTATCGAGCGTGAGTTTAAGATTGACTTGATTACAACAGCACCAAGTGTTATCTACGATGTTTACATGACGGATGGCGAGAAAGTATCTGTTGATAACCCGTCTAATATGCCAGACGCTCAAAAGATTGAAAAAGTGGAAGAGCCGTATGTAAAAGCAACGATGATGGTTCCTAATGATTATGTAGGAGCTGTTATGGAGCTTTGTCAGAAGAAGCGCGGTAACTTCATCGGCATGCAGTATTTAGATGCGAATCGAGTGAGCATTGTGTATGAGATTCCGCTAGCTGAAATCGTGTATGATTTCTTTGATCAATTAAAATCAAACACAAAAGGGTATGCATCCTTCGATTACGAATTAATTGGTTACAAAGAATCTAAGCTTGTGAAAATGGATATTTTATTAAATGCAGAAAAAGTCGATGCACTGTCCTTCATCGTGCACCGTGACTCAGCGTACGACCGCGGTAAGATTATCGTAGAGAAGCTTAGAGAGCTGATTCCACGTCAGCAGTTTGAAGTCCCTATTCAGGCAGCTATTGGTCAAAAGATTGTAGCACGTTCAACAATCAAAGCCATTCGTAAAAATGTATTAGCAAAATGTTACGGTGGAGATATTTCTCGTAAGCGTAAGCTTCTTGAGAAACAAAAAGAAGGTAAAAAACGAATGAAGCAAGTCGGATCAGTAGAAGTTCCACAAGAAGCATTCATGGCTGTACTGCGTATGGATGAAGAGTGAGAAATCATTTAATATAAGCAGTTTAGTGTTTTATAACTGATTGATTTGTTACACTATAGCGTAGAGCGATTAAAGACGCGTTACGATAAAAAATACCGCAGAGAGCATCTGCGGTATTTTTATCATTTACTTTAACTATTTTGAGGTGGAAGACGATGATTGAAGCAGCTTACCTGCACATTCCTTTTTGTCATCATATTTGTCACTATTGTGACTTTAATAAAGTATTTTTCAAAAATCAGCCCGTTATGCCCTATCTAGAAAAAATGAGAGATGAGATGAAGCAGACGGTAGAAAGGTATCCAGCTAATGATTTAAAGACGATTTTTGTCGGTGGAGGAACTCCGACAGCCCTTGATGAAAAGCAACTGACGTACTTTTTAGAATCCATTCATGAATCGTTTCCAGTTCATGATGTAAAAGAGTTTACGTTTGAAGCAAATCCTAATGAGCTAACAGAAGAGAAGTTACGAATTTTACATGCGTACGGTGTAGATCGATTGAGCATTGGTGTTCAAACGTTCAATGAACAGCTTCTTGAAAAAATTGGACGTGTTCATAGCAACCAGCAAGCATTTCAAGCTGTTGACGAAGCGAGAAAAATAGGGTTTAGAAATATTAGCTTAGATTTAATGTACAGCTTGCCTGGACAAACGATTTCTGATTTCAAAGAAACGCTTGATATTGCATTTTCACTGGATGTCGAGCATATATCTGCTTATTCTCTTATCATTGAGCCTAAAACCGTATTTTATAACTTAATGAATAAAGGAAAGCTTCGTGTGCCTTCTCAAGACGATGAAGCGTTTATGTACGAGATGTTAATGGATGAGATGGATAAGCATGGATATTCTCAGTATGAAATTAGCAATTTTGCTCGTTCAGGCTACGAAAGCCTCCATAACCTGACGTATTGGGATAATAATGATTACTACGGGATAGGAGCGGGAGCTCATAGCTACATTGATGGAATTAGACGATCGAATATTGCACCGTTAAAAAAATATATGCAGGCCGTTACTGAAACGAATCATGCTTATTTAGATGAAATTTCTGTTTCAAAAGTGGAAAGAATGGAAGAAGAGATGTTTCTAGGATTGCGTAAAACAAATGGTGTTAACAAAGCTAGCTTTTACGAAAAGTATAAAGTTGAAATGAATGATGTTTTTTCTGAGCCAATAAAAGAATATACAAACAAAGGATTGCTGGAACAAACCGAAAGTTCGCTGCGACTAACAAAAAAAGGGCGCTTTTTAGGAAATGAGGTATTCCAGGCATTTATTGGTGGAATCTAATCGTTGACATGACCCATAATGATTTGGTAATTTATTATTAGATTTAGCACTCAAGCTTTTAGAGTGCTAACAGAGGTGATGAAACGTGCTTACTGATCGACAACTATTAATTTTACAAGTCATAATTGATGATTTTATTCGATCTGCACAGCCTGTTGGCTCTCGTACACTTTCTAAAAAAAGTGAAATTAACTTTAGTTCAGCAACAATTCGCAATGAAATGTCTGATTTAGAAGAGCTGGGCTTTATTGAAAAAACTCATACATCTTCAGGGCGCGTTCCATCCGAAAAAGGATATCGCTATTATGTGGATCATTTGTTATCTCCGCAGCTATTAACGAATGAAGATATTTCAACAGTTAAGTCTCTCTTTGCTGAACGAGTTGTTGAACTGGAAGAGATTGTGCAAAAATCTGCTCAAATTTTATCAGACTTAACAAGCTTAACGTCCATTGTGCTTGGCCCTAAAGCAGTAACGAATAAGCTCAAGCAGCTGCAGATTTTGCCGTTAACTGAGGAGTCAGCCGTTGCTATTATTGTTACAGATACAGGTCACGTACAGCATCGTACCATTACTTTACCTACTGGTATTGGCGCATCAGATATTGAGAAGATGGTCAATATTTTAAACGATAAGCTAGTAGGCGTTCGGATTACTGAGCTACATGATAAGATGTATAAAGAAGTAGCTTTATTGTTAAAAAATCATATTCGAGGGTATAAAGAAACGATGACGATTTTAAGCGATACGTTAAAGCTGAATACAAGCGGTAAAATGGTTATCGGTGGAAAAACGAATATGTTTGCTCAGCCTGAGTTTCATAACATTGATAAAATTCGTGATTTATTCACTATTATTGAACATGAAAAAGAGTTTTCACAGCTTTTAACGTCTAGTGAATCTGGTATTCACGTTAAAATTGGCCGTGAGAATGAAGTAAACGAAATGGCTGATTGTAGTTTAATTACTGCTACGTATTCGTTTGGTGAAGAACAAATTGGTACCATTGCTTTATTAGGACCGACTCGTATGGAATATGCGCGAGCTATTAGCTTAATGACATTGTTATCTTCTGACATGTCTCGTTTATTAACGAATTTATACAAGCAATAAAAAATAAAAGGAAAGTGCTGGAAGTCATTGCTTCCTGTCTTTCCTATGATAAAATAGACAGCAGCATGAACGTGCTCTAACTTTAAGGAGGTGAAGGAATTGTCAAACGAAAAGCAAGTAGAGGATGTAGTAGAAGAAACTGTAGATACAGAAGTTCAGCAAGAAGAGACTGTTGAAGAATCTGGAGAAGAATCTGTAGAAGCTACTCTTCAAACAGAAATTGACCAATTAAAGCAACAGCTTGAAGAACAGGAAAATAGATATGTACGTCTACAAGCTGATTTCGATAATTTCCGTCGTCGTTCTCGTCTTGATGCAGAAGCAGCACAGAAATATCGTGCTCAATCTTTAGTGGCAGATATCTTACCAGCACTAGATAACTTTGATCGTGCTCTACAGGTGAACACAGAAGATGAGAATACGAAGTCTGTGATGAAAGGTGTAGAGATGGTCTACCGTCAATTAGTTGAGGCACTTCAAAAAGAAGGTGTTGAGGCAATTGAATCTGTAGGGAAACCATTCGATCCTTATGAACATCAGGCTGTTATGCAAGTAGAAGATGAGGCGTATGAACCAAATACAGTCGTAGAAGAACTTCAAAAAGGGTATAAACTAAAGGATAAAATTATTCGCCCTGCAATGGTAAAAGTAAACCAATAAAACTATTACATAAAACAAGGAGGTTATTTTATATGAGTAAAATCATTGGTATCGATTTAGGTACAACGAACTCTTGTGTCGCTGTTTTAGAAGGCGGCGAGCCAAAAGTAATCCCAAATCCAGAAGGAAATCGTACAACACCATCTGTTGTTGCGTTTAAAAACGGTGAGCGTCAAGTTGGGGAAGTAGCAAAGCGTCAAGCAATTACAAACCCAAACACAATCATCTCAATTAAACGTCATATGGGTACAGATTACAAAGTAGAAGCTGAAGGGAAAGAGTATACACCTCAAGAAATGTCAGCAATTATTCTTCAACATTTAAAAGGATATGCAGAAGAATACTTAGGTGAGCCTGTAACAAAAGCGGTTATTACAGTTCCTGCATACTTTAACGATGCTCAGCGTCAAGCAACAAAAGATGCTGGTAAAATTGCTGGTTTAGAAGTTGAGCGTATCATCAACGAGCCAACAGCAGCTGCTCTTGCATACGGATTAGAAAAAACAGACGAAGATCAAACTGTACTAGTATATGACTTAGGTGGAGGTACGTTTGACGTATCGATTCTAGAACTAGGCGATGGTGTATTCGAAGTACGCTCAACTGCTGGTGACAACCGTCTTGGTGGAGATGATTTTGACCAAGTAATCATCGACTACTTAGTAGCTGAGTTTAAAAAAGAAAATGGCATTGATTTAGCTAAAGATAAAATGGCGCTTCAACGTCTAAAAGATGCTGCTGAAAAAGCGAAGAAAGATTTATCTGGTGTAACTTCTACACAAGTTTCATTACCATTTATCACAGCTGGCGAAGCTGGACCACTTCACTTAGAAGTAACGCTATCACGCGCGAAGTTTGAAGAGTTATCTGCAGACCTAGTAGAGCGTACAATGGCTCCAGTACGTCAAGCATTACAAGATGCTGGTCTTTCTGCAAGTGAACTAGATAAAGTTATTTTAGTTGGTGGTTCTACTCGTATTCCAGCTGTACAAGAAGCAATTAAAAAAGAAACTGGTAAAGAGCCTCATAAAGGCGTAAATCCTGATGAAGTTGTTGCTTTAGGTGCAGCAATTCAAGGTGGCGTATTAACTGGTGATGTAAAAGACGTAGTATTACTAGATGTAACGCCATTATCTCTAGGAATTGAAACAATGGGTGGCGTATTTACAAAGCTAATTGAGCGAAACACAACAATTCCTACAAGTAAATCACAAGTATTCTCAACGGCAGCTGATAACCAAACGGCTGTAGACATTCATGTGCTTCAAGGTGAACGTCCAATGTCAGCTGACAACAAAACGTTAGGTCGTTTCCAATTAACGGACATTCCACCAGCTCCACGTGGTGTACCTCAAATTGAAGTAAGTTTTGATATTGATAAAAACGGTATCGTAAACGTACGTGCAAAAGATTTAGGTACAAATAAAGAGCAAGCAATTACAATCAAGTCTTCTACTGGTTTATCAGATGATGAAATCGAACGCATGGTAAAAGAAGCAGAAGATAATGCGGATGCAGATAAAAAGCGTAAAGAAGAAGTTGAATTACGCAATGAAGCAGATCAACTTGTATTTACAACTGAAAAAACGTTGAAAGACCTTGAAGGTAAGGTTGAAGAAGCGGAAGTAACAAAAGCTAACGAAGCAAAAGATGCGTTAAAAGCTGCAATTGAAAAGAATGACCTTGAAGAAATCAAAGCGAAAAAAGATGAACTTCAAGAGGTTGTTCAAACTCTAACGGTGAAAATGTACGAGCAAGCTCAACAAGCAGCTGGTGGCGAAGGCGCTCAAAACGATGATGTTGTAGATGCAGAGTTTGAAGAAGTAAACGACGATAAAAAATAATGCATCTTGACGACTAATGTGAAGGACGCCACGGTGCAATTCACAGGATTTCAAAAGTCAAAGTCAAGCTATCTCTTGGCTTTGACTTTTTTAACGTACAAAAATAGCAATTCACAATAGGTTCGGTGTGTTGCTTAACTTTTCTGTTGCGATGGAAAGATTAATGATGATACAATTACGTTTATGTGAAACGATTCGGGAGTGAGTATTGATGAGTAAGCGAGATTACTATGAAGTACTCGGCATCAGCAAAGGCGCTACAAAAGATGAAATTAAAAAAGCGTACCGTAAGCTTTCAAAAAAATATCATCCAGATATTAATAAAGCCGAGGATGCTGCAGAGCAATTTAAAGAAGTCAAAGAAGCATATGAAGTATTGAGTGATGATCAAAAGAAAGCACACTATGATCAATTTGGTCATACTGATCCAAATCAAGGCTTTGGTGGTTTTGGCGGCGAATCAGACTTTGGCGGCTTTGGCTTTGAAGATATTTTTAGTTCAATCTTTGGTGGTGGAGGTCGTAGAAGAGACCCTAATGCGCCAAGACAAGGTGCCGATTTACAATATACGATGACGTTATCGTTTGAAGAAGCGGTATTTGGGAAAGAAACAACAATTGAAATTCCTCGTGAAGAAACATGTGACACATGTAATGGGTCAGGTGCAAAGCCAGGTACAAAAGTAAGCACATGTTCACACTGTAACGGTTCTGGGCAATTAAATGTGGAACAAAACACGCCGTTTGGTCGTGTAGTAAACCGTCGTGCTTGCCATCATTGTAATGGAACTGGTAAGAAAATTGAGCAGAAATGTTCAACATGTCACGGAGAAGGAAAAGTAACAAAACGTCGCAAAATTAATGTGAAAATTCCAGCTGGTGTGGATGATGGTCAACAGCTTCGCGTGAGTGGCCAAGGAGAACCTGGTGCAAATGGCGGTCCATCTGGAGACTTATACGTTGTGTTTAACGTTCGATCACATGAACTCTTTGAGCGTGACGGTGATGATATTTATTGTGAAATGCCGTTAACCTTTGCACAAGCCGCACTGGGAGATGAAGTGGAAGTACCGACGCTGCATGGAAAAGTAAAGTTGAAAATTCCTGCAGGTACGCAAACGGGTACGAGGTTCCGACTAAAAGGGAAAGGTGTAGCAAACGTTCGAGGATATGGTCAGGGTGACCAGCATATTCACGTGCGCGTTGTTACACCAACAAAGCTTTCTGAGAAACAAAAACAATTGATCCGAGAATTCGCAGAATTAAGCGGACAAGAAGCAGTTGATGAGCAGCACGATTCTTTCTTTGCAAAAGTAAAGAGAGCAATTAAAGGCGAATAGTAAACACTGACAGGTTGGTAAAATGCTTTACCAACCTGTCAGCTGTCATAAAACAAAATGAAGTGAAAAAATAGAAGGGATGAAGTTGGTAGAGATGAAATGGTCTGAAATTTGTATTCATACGACACAGGAAGCGATTGAACCAATCTCACATATTTTACATGAATCAGGAGCGAGCGGTGTTGTAATCGAAGATCCTGCAGATTTAATAAAAGAAAGGGATACAACTTTTGGGGAAATCTACCAGCTTAATGCCGATGATTACCCTGAAGAAGGCGTAATTGTAAAAGCATACCTTCCTGTAAATAGCTTCTTAGGTGAGACGGTTGAAGGTATTAAAGAGGCTATTAACGGCCTGTTAGTTTATGACTTTGATTTAGGTGCAAACAAGGTGACAATCAGTGAGGTAAATGAAGAAGAGTGGGCAACTGCATGGAAGAAATATTATCATCCTGTAAAAATATCTGAGCGTTTTACAATTGTCCCTACTTGGGAAAACTATGAAAAAGTCAACACAGATGAATTAATTATTGAATTAGATCCAGGGATGGCGTTTGGAACAGGGACCCACCCAACAACGGTCATGTCTTTGCAAGGACTTGAACGAACGGTTAAAGAAAATGATACGGTTATCGATGTTGGAACAGGTTCTGGCGTTTTAAGTATTGGTGCAGCAATGCTTGGAGCAAAATCTGTAAGAGCACTTGATCTTGATGAAGTAGCCGTTCGTTCTGCTCGTTTAAACGTAAAGCTAAACAAAGTGCAAGATGCTGTAACGGTTGCTCAAAATAACCTTTTAAATAATATTGAAGGTCCTGTAGACGTTGTTGTTGCAAATATTTTAGCAGAAATTATTGTTCGTTTTGTTGACGATGCATATGCGGTTCTGAAGCCAGGCGGTTCATTTATTACATCAGGCATAATTAGTGCCAAGAAAGAAGAAGTAAAAGAAGCGCTTGTGAAGGCTGGATTTGTTATTGAAGAAGTAACAATGATGGAAGATTGGGTAGCTATTATTGCGACTAAACAAGCTTGATAAGTGAGAAGGTGTAGCTGTGCAACGTTATTTTCTAAAAAATGATCAATTTGTTGATAAAACGGTGAGAATTACTGAATCAGATGCTCACCACATTCAGCGAGTGATGAGAATGTCAGAAGGAGAACGTATTATTTGTTGCAATGAAAATGGACAAGCGGCTCTCTGTGAGATTGAAATGATTTCCACTGACGAAATCCAAGGATCTATTATAGAATGGCTAATTGAAGAAAAAGAAATGCCTGTGACAGTTACGATTGTGAGCGGGTTGCCTAAAGGGGATAAGCTTGAGCTTATTATTCAAAAAGGGACAGAACTTGGCGCAACGAGGTTTATCCCTTTTATTGCGGATCGCTCCATTGTGAAATGGGACGAGAAAAAAGGTAAAAAGAAATTAGAGCGATGGAACAAAATTGCAAAGGAAGCTGCAGAGCAATCTCATCGTACCATAGTGCCAGCTGTTGACAGTCCGATGACTTTAAAACAGCTCGTTGCAGCAAGCGACTGTACGCATAAAATTGTAGCGTATGAAGAAGTAGCTAAGCAAGGTGAGTCTTCTAATTTGCATCATGTTTTATCTAATCTACATCCAGGTGATTCGCTTTTGGTTGTTATTGGACCAGAAGGTGGACTCACAGAACAAGAAGTTGCGTTTTTAGAAGAACATCAATTTATTAAATGTGGATTCGGTCCTCGAATTTTACGTGCAGAAACAGCACCGCTATACGTGCTATCTGCTATTTCATATCAAACTGAGTTAATGGGGTGAACACAATGCCAACAGTTGCTTTCCACACGTTAGGGTGTAAAGTGAATCACTATGAAACAGAAGCTATTTGGCAGTTGTTTAAAGGAGCTAACTACGATCGCGTAGAATATGAACAAACTGCTGATGTATATGTTATCAATACCTGTACGGTAACGAACACAGGTGATAAAAAAAGTCGCCAAGTAATTCGTCGTGCAATTCGTAAAAATCCAGATGCTGTTATTTGTGTAACAGGATGTTACGCACAAACATCACCAGCAGAAATAATGGCGATTCCTGGCGTTGATATCGTTGTAGGTACACAAGATCGCGTGAAGATGCTAGATTACATTGAACAATTTAAACAAGAGCGCCAGCCGATTAACGGCGTAGGAAATATCATGAAAACACGCGTATATGAAGAATTAGACGTACCAGCTTTCACGGACCGTACGCGTGCATCCTTGAAAATCCAAGAAGGCTGTAACAATTTCTGTACGTTTTGTATCATTCCTTGGGCAAGAGGTTTAATGCGTTCACGCGATCCAAAAGAAGTTGTAGCGCAAGCTCAACAATTAGTAGATGCTGGTTATAAAGAGATTGTTTTAACGGGAATTCATACGGGTGGCTACGGTGAAGATATGAAAGATTATAATCTTGCACAGCTATTACGTGATTTAGAGTCTCAAGTAAAAGGATTAAAACGCATCCGTATTTCATCAATTGAAGCTAGTCAGATTACAGACGAAGTTATCGACGTGTTGGATAAATCTGAAATGGTTGTTCGTCATTTACACGTGCCCCTTCAGTCCGGGTCAAATACGGTGTTAAAACGCATGCGTCGTAAGTACACAATGGAATTCTTTGGAGAGCGTTTGACACGCTTAAAAGAAGCGTTACCTGGACTTGCGATTACATCTGATGTAATTGTAGGATTCCCTGGTGAAACAGAAGAAGAGTTTATGGAAACATACAACTTCATTAAAGAGCATAAATTCTCAGAGCTTCACGTGTTCCCATACTCTAAGCGTACAGGTACACCTGCTGCTCGCATGGACGACCAAATTGATGAAGAAGTGAAAAACGAGCGCGTACATCGCTTAATCGAGCTTTCAAATCAACTGGCGAAAGAGTATGCTTCAGAATTTGAAGGTGAAGTATTGGAAGTTATTCCGGAAGAACGTTACAAAGAAGAATCAAATAGCAATCTGTACGTTGGTTACACGGATAACTATTTGAAAGTAGTGTTCCCAGCAACGGAAGAAATGGTTGGAAAGCTTGTGAAAGTAAAAATTTCTAAAGCTGGTTACCCATATAACGAAGGTGAGTTTGTACGTGTGATGGACGATGTAGAAATGCCAGCAGATCGCGTTAAACTAAGTTCTTAATTTCAAAAAGCACACGCAGGTTTGGAAGATAAAGAAAGCCTGCGTGTGCAAGTTTTATAATTGATTGAGAAAATGGGTATGGTTTAATAAGTGAATTCATAAAATACAATTGAATGGGTTTATTACTTTATTTAAACTGGTTGACCTTAAGAGTTCATTATATTATAATGGCAAAAGACATGTCTAACACATGTCATTATGATGTTAGTGGTTTTGTTCGGAGGGAGGGAATTAGAATGTCAAAAACAGTTGTTCGTAAAAACGAATCGCTTGAAGATGCTCTTCGTCGCTTCAAACGTTCAGTTTCAAAAACTGGTACGTTACAAGAAGCAAGAAAGCGCGAATTCTATGAAAAGCCTAGCGTAAAGCGTAAGAAGAAATCTGAAGCTGCTAGAAAGCGCAAGTTTTAATAAGAGGGTGGATTTATTATGAGTCTTCTCGAGCGTTTAAATAGTGATATGAAGCAAGCGATGAAAAACAAAGAGAAAGAGAAGCTAACTGTGATTCGCATGGTAAAAGCATCTCTTCAAAATGAAGCCATTAAGTTGGGCCACGATCTAACTGAAGCAGACGAGTTGACGGTTATTTCTCGCGAATTCAAACAACGTAAAGACTCCCTCCATGAATTTGAGAAAGCAGGTCGTCAAGATCTTGTTGATAAAATTCATTCTGAATTAGTTATATTAGAAGCTTATGCGCCTAAGCAACTAAGTGAAGAAGAGTTAAGCGAATTGATTAAAGCAACGATTGAAGAAACGCAGTCTTCCTCTAAAGCTGATATGGGGAAAGTTATGGGAGCGCTTATGCCTAAAGTGAAAGGTAAAGCTGATGGCTCTCTTGTAAATAAGCTTGTTCTTCAACACTTATCGTAAAAAACACCTTACACACGTAAGGTGTTTTTTATATGTTATAGGTTCATATTCATACATAAAAAGTTTCAAAAACTTGAAACTATTTGTAAAGTTAATCGTATAAGAAGATAAGCACTCATATGATGCAAAGAGAGGAGGGGTGATAGAATAAGTGAAAAAAATAACTGTAAGCATCATTGTCGCTACGTTTATCATACTTTGTTTCTTGCCACAAGCCTTCACTGCTAGTTCAGAGAAAGTATATGTCATTCCAGTTGAGGATACAGTTGAAAAAGGACTTCTCGCTTTTTTAAACCGTAGTATTAAAGAAGCAGAAACCGAAAAGGCAGATTTAATTGTGTTAGATATTAATACGCCTGGTGGGACCGTAGATGCTGCTTCTGATATTGGAAAAAGTATTACAAAAACGGATATTCCCATTGTTGCGCTCGTCAATAAAAAAGCATTATCCGCAGGAGCATACATTGCCTTAAATGCGGATGAAATTTATATGACTCCTGGATCAACAATGGGTTCTGCAGCTGTTATTGATGGGTCAAGTAACGCAGCGGACGACAAAGCACAGTCTTATTGGCTATCAGCGATGAAAAGCGCCGCTGAGCAAAATGGACGCGACCCAAAATATGCAATGGCAATGGCAGATAAATCGATTGAGCTGCCAGAGCTGGACATAACGAATAAAGAACTGCTAACGCTGACTCCTAAACAAGCGGAAGACGTACAATATTCTGAAGGAACAGTTGCTAATTTAAATGAGCTATTAGATAAATTAGGCTATGAAAATTCGGATGTGATTACAACAAAGGTTAGCTGGGCAGAGCATATCGCTCGCTTCGTTACCAATCCAGTAGTCGTACCAATTTTGCTGTCGATAGGAGGACTAGGTTTAGTGATTGAGCTTTATACGCCAACGTTTGGTTTAGCTGGTTCCATGGGAATTGGTGCGCTACTTCTATTCTTTTATGGTCATCTGGTAGCGGGATTAGCAGGAATGGAAGCAATTATTGTATTTATTATTGGAATTGTTCTTCTGCTTTTAGAGCTTTTCTTACCAGGTGGAATATTAGGAATAATTGGGTTAGGGGCTATTTTTGTTAGTTTCTTTCTCACTACGGATAACTACGTGCAAATGGGAGTGTCGTTAATCATTGCTTGTGCTGTTGCTTTGGGAGGAGCGTTTGTTATGATGAAATTTTTTGGTAAGAGAATGAAAACGTTGAGAAAGATGGTATTAAGTGACTCACTTAATACAGAGTCGGGTTATGTTTCTAACCAAAATCGTTATGAATTGATCGGTAAAGAAGGGGTAACAATTACACCACTTCGACCATCTGGTACAGTTTCAATCAATGATGAATACATCGACGTAGTATCAGAGGGGAATTATTTAGCAAAAGATGTTAAAGTGAAAGTGATGAAAGTAGAAGGATCACGAGTTGTGGTACGAAAAGTGAAAGACTTACCAACCGAGGAGGAAGTTAAATAATGGAACCAGGTAGCTTATTATTTTTTGTTGCAATTGGCTTAGGCATTATACTATTAGCCGTATTCTTTACGTTTGTACCGGTAATGCTGTGGATTTCAGCATTAGCAGCAGGTGTACGTATTAGTATCTTTACACTAGTCGGAATGAGATTACGTCGCGTTATCCCGTCTCGCGTTGTAAATCCATTGATTAAAGCAAGTAAAGCTGGATTGGATGTTTCGACAAATCAGCTAGAGAGCCACTACTTAGCAGGTGGTAACGTTGACCGCGTGGTTAATGCGTTAATTGCTGCTCAGCGTGCAAACATTGAACTATCATTTGAACGTGGAGCTGCGATTGACTTAGCGGGTCGTAATGTGTTAGAAGCTGTTCAAATGAGCGTTAATCCAAAAGTAATTGAAACACCTTTTATTTCAGGTGTGGCGATGGATGGTATTGAAGTAAAAGCAAAAGCTCGTATTACAGTACGTGCAAACATTGACCGTTTAGTAGGGGGAGCTGGAGAAGAAACAGTTATTGCCCGTGTCGGTGAAGGGATTGTTTCTACAATTGGTTCTCAGCAAGATCATAAAAAGGTATTAGAAAACCCAGATATGATTTCACAAACTGTTTTAACAAAAGGGTTGGATTCAGGAACAGCCTTTGAAATTCTATCAATTGATATTGCAGATATCGATATCGGTAAAAACATTGGTGCAGTCCTTCAAATTGACCAAGCGGAAGCTGACAAAAACATTGCACAAGCAAAAGCGGAAGAGCGCCGTGCAATGGCTGTAGCACAAGAACAAGAAATGCGTGCAAAAGTAGAAGAGATGCGTGCAAAAGTAGTAGAAGCCGAAGCGGAAGTTCCGTTAGCGATGGCAGAAGCACTGCGCTCTGGTAACCTTGGCGTGATGGATTATATGAATATCCGAAACATTGATGCAGACACGGACATGAGAGATTCTATCGGCAAAATGGGACAGGATGACGAAGAGAAATAAGGAGGGCTCTCCTCATGAACATAATTCAAGGCATATTTGAATTTATTATCGGACATCTCTTTCTTGTTATCATCGTCGGAGGCTTTATTTTAAACGTTATTCAACGTTATATTGGTTCAGGGGCAGAAGAGGAAGAAAAACGCCCACAGCGCCAGCCAATGCCTCCTGTTGGTAATCCTACTTCTAGAGAAGAGAGAAATCGACCAAAACGAATACCCTATCGTCCTTCTGAGCGCAACAAAAAAGAAACGGTAGTAGAAGCTAAGAAAGATATGAAAGAAGAGGCTCAAGCCGTTCGGAATGAGCTTCAGGAAAAGCTTGAACAATTAAAGACTCAAAGAGAAATACCAAAGCGAGCTGAAACGAGCTCAGTTTCATCTATCAACAAAAAGCAGGATACATCTACTCGTCCCGTTGTGTTTTCGAAGAAAGCAGCAATTCAAGGTGTTATTTGGTCGGAAGTACTAGGACCGCCAAAGTCGAAAAGACGAAGTTATAAAAGATAAATAGATGTGATACATTAACCCCCTTTCTCATAAACATGAGATGAAAGGGGGTTCTTTTTTATGAGCAAAACATGGAGACAGCAAATGAAAAGATGGATGACGAAAACGATGGAACTACCCGCTGATGTGTTAATGGATCTTCCTCGGATTACGTTAGTTGGACAAATACACATATATATTGAAAATCACAAAGGTTTATTAGCCTTTTCTGATACTGAAATACGAGTGTTGTTGAAGCAGGGACAAATGCTAGTCCGCGGTGAAGGACTCGTGATAAAGGTGATTTTACCTGAAGAATTAGTGTTAGAAGGGAAAATTAATCAAGTTCTTTATTTAGAACAGTAAGGGTAGGAGGAACATAATGAAGAATGGATGGACAAACTTTATTATTGGAACCGTTCGAATTCGAATTGTTGGAAAAGGTATTGAACGTTTTGTGAATTTATGCGTGCGCCAAGGAATTATGATCTCTCATGTCAAAAAAGTAGAAGAGGGTTGTATTACAGCCACTATTTTGTTGAAAGACGTCAAAAAAATTCGTATACTGATTCGAAAAGCTGACTGCAAAATTTATTTTGTACATCGGCAAGGCTTTCCTTTTTTTACAAAAACAATGTGGAGAAACAGCGGGTTTGTATTAGGCGTTCTTTCTTTTTTTCTTTTGCTTACGCTGCTATCTAATATGATATGGAAAGTTGAGATAACTGGAGCTTCTCCAGAAACAGAATATGAAATGACCAAGAAGCTAAAGGAAGTTGGCGTTAAGAGAGGAGAATTTCAATTTTCATTAGGTAGTCCTGAGCAAATACAGCGTTACTTAACCGACTCCATGAATAATATCACATGGGTCGGTGTAGAGGTTAAGGGAACTTCTTATCACTTTCAAGTTGTTGAGAAGAATGAACCAAAGCAGCAGGAGAAATCATCTCATCAGCATTTAGTTGCAGCTAAAAAAGCAACGATTACAAAAATGTTTGTTGAGAAAGGACAACCTTTGGTAAAAGTAAACGACGTGGTAAATGAAGGTGAAGTACTGGTTTCTGGTATTATTGGTAACGAGAAAAATAAGAAGGTTGTATCAGCAAAAGGAGAAGTTTATGGGGAGACATGGTACAGGTCTGAAGTAGAAGTTCCACTGGAAACTAATTTTCATGTGCTGACTGGAGAATCCTATAATAAGCACTACTTAGATTTAAGCGCATTTAAAATGCCGCTTTGGGCGTTTTCAAAAGAAAAGTATAGAACGACAAAAGTTGAAAAAGAAGTGAAGCCGCTGTACTTTTTCAAGTGGAAAACACCCCTTTCTTATGAAAAAGTGATTATAAGAGAAGATCAAACTACAAAACGGGTATACTCTAAACAAGAAGCCGTTGCGAAAGGGCTTGAAACGGGTCGAAAACAATTAAAAGCATTTTTAAGTGAAGATGCTGAAATAAAAGGTGAAAAAGTTTTGCACCAGCAACTTGAGAATGGTAAAGTAAAATTATCAATACATTACCAGGTTATAGAAAATATTGCGAGTACCCAACCAATTATTCAAGGAGATTGAGGAATGTCAGAACAGCTAGTAACAATTAACGTACAACTTGACGATTCAAACGAAGCAATTTCTTTATTCGGTGTTCAGGATGTTAACTTGAAAAGAATTGAAGAAGAAATGAATGTAAACATCATCTCTCGAGGTGAAACAGTCATTGTTTCAGGTAACCCTGAAGATGTACAAACCGTTGAAGAAATGTTAAAGAAGCTAGTAACAATTATTCGTAAAAACATTACAATTTCAGAACGAGATGTTGTCTATGCAATTCAGCTTGCTAAAAAAGGTACGCTGGAGTTTTTTGAAGATGTATATGAAGAAGAGATTGCCAAAAATGTACAGGGTAAGTCAATTCGTGTTAAGACATTAGGGCAAAGTCACTATATTTCTGCTATTAAAAAGAATGACCTTGTATTTGGTATTGGACCAGCGGGAACGGGAAAAACGTATTTAGCCGTAGTAATGGCCGTTAACGCCTTAAAAAATGGTTTTGTAAAGCGTATTATTTTAACGCGCCCAGCTGTTGAAGCAGGGGAAAGCTTAGGTTTTTTACCAGGAGATTTAAAAGAAAAGGTAGATCCTTATTTACGACCACTATATGATGCGCTGCATGATGTGTTAGGAACGGAGCATACGCAGCGACTAATAGAAAGAGGAGTAATTGAGATTGCTCCACTTGCTTATATGCGTGGCCGTACATTAGACGATGCTTTTGTCATTTTAGACGAGGCGCAAAATACAACATTAGCACAGATGAAAATGTTTTTAACTCGATTGGGTTTCGGGTCAAAAATGATTATTACAGGTGACGTATCACAGGTGGACTTGCCTAGAGGTGTGAAGTCTGGATTAGGGTCAGTTACAAAAATATTAAATAATGTAACAGGCATTTCGTTTATCCATTTAGATCAATCAGATGTCGTTCGTCATCCATTGGTTGGTCGAATCATTCAAGCGTATGACCAATTTGACAAAGAGACCCTTTAATTTAGGGTCTATTTTTTGTAAAAGGGGGAAATTGGTGTGTCAAAGTTTCGGTTTTTTAAACAAACAATGGCACAGATCGAAAAGCTGCGGTTAATTCAACTAGGGTTATATGCTTTAATTGGTCTCATTATGTTTGCGTCTATGTACAGCAATGTAAAGCCAGAAGAATTGGACTTGAGGCTTTTATCGATTTCACCGGAGACGATTTACTCACCTGTGACAATTGAAGATAAAGAAAGTACAGAAAAGAAGAAGGCAGAGGCAAAAGAAGCAGTTGAAGATGTGTATACACAAAAAACAGAATATGCACAAAACCAGGTCGATCTTGTTGCATCTATTTTTGATGCTATTATTGAAGTGAATAAAGAGTACGATCAGTTAGAAAATAAAAGCGAAACAAGCAAGCAAGAAATGTTGCAGGACAAGCTTCCAGATAATATTCGTAAGGGTCTATCTGACAAGGCAATTAGCGAGCTTTTACAGACGAACAAAGAAGAATTATCGGTTGCAAAAGATGCGGTTGTTACAGCAGTCCACCACGTAATGAAAAACCAAGTTATGATTAGTGACTTAGAAGAAATGAAAGACCAAGCTGAGGGGCAGCTGGTGTATACAACTAATGTAAGTTCTAGCTTAAAGGCTGCGATGAATGAAATCGCAAGATCTTCTATTATTCCAAATGTCATTTACGATCCACAAAAAACATCTGAAAATCGCCAAGCAGCAGTTGAAAAAATAGAGCCTGTGCGGATTAAGCAAGGTCAAATTATTGTGGAAGAAAATCAGCTCATCAATGCGGATATCTACCGTCAGCTTCAGCTTGCTGGGCTGTTAAACAATAAAGGAATGCTGCAACCGTTTATTGGCTTAAGTTTGCTAATTATTATTATGATTGGCGGAGCAGCTTTTTATTTGCGAGGCCTTCATGCAAATACATATAAGCCACTCCTTTTATATGCAATTATCACAAGTATTACGATTGCTTTAATGAAAATCTTAAGCTTTTTTCAACGAATTGATTTATCTGAAATTGGCTACTTAGCCCCTGTGGCTGTTGGTGGTATTTTGCTGCGAGTGTTAATGAATGAGAAGATTGCCATTATTTCCAGCATCATTTTTGCCATTTGCGGTAGCATTATTTTTAACGGTGAATTGACAACAGTGTTTAATATGAATATAGGGATTTACTTTTTGATTAGTAATATTACAGCTATCTTGTTTTTAATGGACAAACAGCGCAAGGCAAGAGTGCTTCAAGCAGGACTCGTTGTCGCGCTAATGAATGTGATTGTTAGTCTATCAATTATTTTTATTAAAAATGGTCAGTTAGATACAATGGAGCTTGGTTATTATAGCTTAATGGCAATGGCATCTGGCATTATCTCTTCAGTATTAGCCATTGGTTTGCTTCCTTTCTTTGAAAGTGGCTTTGGTATTTTATCAACAATGAAGCTAATTGAGCTATCTAGTCCAAATCATCCTTTACTGAGAAAAATCTTAACGGAAACGCCGGGTACGTATCATCATAGCGTAATGGTAGCTAACCTTTCAGAAGCTGCTTGTGAAACAATTGGAGCGAACGGTTTGCTCGCACGCGTAGGGGCTTATTATCACGATATTGGTAAAACGAAGCGTCCTCAATATTTTATTGAGAACCAAATGAATATTCGTAATCCACATGATACGTTATCTCCAAAAGTCAGCAAAAATATCATTACATCTCATACAACAGACGGAGCGGCTATTTTGCGCAAGCATAAGCTACCAAAAGAGATTGTTGATATTGCCGAGCAGCATCATGGAACGTCTTTATTAAAGTTCTTCTATCATAAAGCATTGGAACAAACAGAAGAAGAAATAAAAGAAGAAGACTATCGTTACGAGGGGCCTAAGCCACAAACAAAAGAAGCAGCCGTCATCTGCATTGCAGACAGCGTAGAGGCTGCTGTGCGTTCGATGCCCAATCCAACCCCAGAAAAGATTGAGAAGCTAGTGCGAAGCATCATTAATGACAGAGTTGAAGATGAGCAGTTTATTGAATGTGATATTACATTAAAAGAATTGGAATTGATTAGACAAGCTCTTTGTGAGACGCTAAATGGTATATTCCATTCTCGTATTGAGTATCCTGAATTAAAAAAACAGAAGGTGAAAGCATGAGTTTATTAATTGACTTTATTGATGAAACAAATGAAATAACAAATGAACAAAAAGAAACATTAGAAGCCTTATTAGCAGTAGCTGCTGCTAAAGAAGGTGTAGAAGACGGAACAGAAGTATCAATTACGTTTGTAAACAATGAACGTATTCAAGAAATCAACCGTGAATATCGTGACAAGGACAAGCCGACGGACGTTATTTCTTTTGCTTTAGAGGAAATGGGCGAAGGGGAGATTGAAATCTTTGGAGAGGAAATGCCGCGAGTTTTAGGCGATATTATTATTTCCGTTCCAAGAACAGTTGAGCAAGCTGAAGAATATGGCCACTCCTTTATGCGCGAACTAGGTTTTTTAACCGTACATGGTTTCTTACATTTGCTTGGTTATGATCACGAAACGGTTGAAGATGAGAAGCAAATGTTTACACGTCAAAAGGATATTTTAGATGAGCATGGACTCACGCGATAAAAGAGGAATAAGACGATTAGTTCGTAGCTTTGGCTATGCAATAGAAGGATTTAAGTATGTAGTTACAAAGGAAGCAAACATGAAAATTCATGTTTTCGCTTCCTTTGTAGTTATCTTAGCAAGCTTGTGGTTTCGTATCTCATTAACAGAATGGCTGGTTGTTCTGCTGTTAATTGCAGGTATGTTTAGCTTAGAACTTATGAATACGGCTGTTGAAAAAACAGTGGATTTAATTACAACTAAACGTCATCCTTTAGCAAAGCACGCAAAAGATGCTGCCGCTGCGGCAGTGTTGGTTTATGCGTGTTTTGCTGTTGTTATTGGCATCCTTATCTTTTGGAAATACATCTTCTTTTCATGAGTTGTTTGTATTCTCTATATAGCGTTGTGCTATAATGATGCTATAGTAAGATTTGCTCTTTTTTACAGCATGCTAAACTGATTACGTGTTGTAGAAAAGGTGATAAGAATATTATGAATGGATCAATCATCGGAGGCTTTACATGAGTAATCATACATTTAAATCAGGTTTTGTTTCAATTATTGGTAGACCTAATGTTGGGAAGTCTACCTTTTTAAATCGAGTAATTGGGCAGAAAATCGCCATTATGAGTGACAAGCCACAGACAACTCGTAATAAAATTCAAGGCGTTTATACAGAAGATGAGGCACAGATTGTGTTCATTGATACACCTGGGATTCATAAGCCTAAGCATAAGCTTGGGGACTTTATGATGAAAGTTGCGCAAAATACCTTAAAAGAAGTAGATCTTGTGCTGTTTATGGTAAACGCAGCTGAAGGGTTAGGTCGTGGTGATGAGTTTATCATTGAGCGTTTAAAAGAGACAAAGACACCCGTGTTTTTAGTCATTAACAAAATTGATGAAATTCACCCAGATGAGTTGTTTACAATTATCACAACGTATAAGGATCTATATCCTTTCGCTGAAATTATCCCAATTTCTGCTTTGCAAGGAAACAATGTAGAGCGTTTGTTAGAGCAAATTAAAAAAGTGCTTCCAGAAGGTCCGCAATACTATCCTGCTGATCAAGTAACGGACCATCCAGAGCGTTTTATCATTACAGAATTAATTCGTGAAAAGGTATTGCATTCAACGCGCGAAGAAATTCCTCACTCCATTGCAGTTGTCATGGACTCCATGCAAAAGCGAGATAACGGTGCTATATACGTCGGAGCAACAATTATTGTTGAACGCGATTCTCAAAAAGGCATCGTCATCGGAAAGCAAGGGAAAATGCTAAAAGAAGTAGGTAGAAAAGCGCGTGCTGATATTGAAGCTTTACTAGGTTCAAGAGTATTCTTAGAGCTTTGGGTGAAGGTGCAAAAAGATTGGCGCAACCGTTCATCACACTTAAGAGACTATGGTTTTAGAGAAGATGAATATTAAATTAACACATCACAAATTGTAAAAAATTGTGTTACATGATTTTAGCTAGGAAGGCTATTCTAAACGTAAGGAATTGAAATTGTATCTGAGCTATACGATTAGAAAGGTGGGAGTTCTATGTTGAATTTTACTTGGAACGTCTTTTCACAAACAGGTAGTATCGATACATACCTTCTTTTCAAAGAACTTGAAAAAGAGGTAATAGAAGGGCCTGAAGCACACGAAGATGATACTGATGGTCTCAATTCTCCAGTTTCGTAGCCTTCCCAACAGTAGGTGATAAAGTTTGTTTAAAAAATGTGAAGGTATTGTTATTCGAACGAATGACTATGGTGAATCAAATAAAATTGTAACCATCTATTCACGTGAATTGGGCAAGGTAGGCTTAATGGCCAGGGGCGCGAAGAAGCCGAGTAGCCGTTTAGCTTCTGTGACACAGTTATTTACGTATGGCTATTTCTTTATACAAGCAGGTTCAGGAATGGGAACTCTTCAGCAAGGTGAAGTGATTTCTTCTATGAGAAGCATACGCGAAGATATTTTTACAACCGCGTATGCTTCTTATATTCTTGAATTAACGGATAAGGGAACAGATAACAACAAGCCAAATCCGTTTCTGTTTGAGCTACTTTACCAAACGATTCATTATATGAATGAAGGATACGATACTGAAATTTTAATGTATATTTATGAAATGAAGATGTTGAATGTACTAGGTTTATATCCAATTCTTGATGAATGCGCGGTCTGTCATGCAAAAGAAGGAACTTTCCACTTTTCTGTACGCGAAGGGGGCTTTATTTGTCACCGTTGCCTAGAAAAAGATCCGTATCATTTTAAACTGACGCCCATGACCGTTAAATTACTGCGCTTATTTTATTATATGGATTTAAAAAGACTAGGCTCTATTTCAGTTAAGCCGGAAACGAAAAAACAATTGCACTTTATTATTGATCAATATTATGATGAGTATTCAGGCTTGTATTTAAAAACAAAGCGATTTTTAACTCAGATGGAATCTTTGAAAGCGGCACTGCCAACTAAAAGCGAATAAAGGTTACGTATGAGTTTTATAACATAACGTGAGGGTGCCTCAAAGGATAAAGTAATATTTGAGACGCCCTTTTTACTATTGATTTAAAAAAGCGAATAGTCATTAAAAAAGTTACAGGCATCTTTCATGTTTTTTTGGCCGTAACATGATAGAATAAAAAATCCTTTTAAAAATATATCTTTTCATCTTTTACTTTTGAATAAAAAGTATATAATGTTTCACTAACGTCGCATAAATATTGACTGAATTTTCTGTTTTATTATTTTTCCGTTTGAGAAGAAAAATGAAGACACGTGAACAGAGGTAGTAATCATCCATTTTTTCACTATAACCTTTGGCGAGGGCGACAGAGACGGTTAAACCTTTACGGGACAGCTCTTCCTGCTATTTTTCGAATCCAAATGTGTGCGGATTTCCACGGTGCTGCTTTTAACAACCGACTAATTTGTAAGTACGTCCGTGAACTGTTTGTACCCAACTGAGCCAGTACGTTTAAACAGTAGACAATCATCGCGATGTACACTTGATT
>NZ_KQ758670.1:0-30800 GCF_001457055.1 Priestia veravalensis
TTAGAAGCAATCATTTTGTTATGTCCCAAACTCTTTATTTTTTTACTAAAGCTAAAGCTTTTTCTGTATTTGCGAAGTGAGTTTTAGCAATGGAATGTAAACCTTTAACTCCGTGCTTTTTAATAATGGAGGCAGCTGCAATATCCACCTGTTTGCCTGCGCCACGAGGGATGGTCATACCGACCGTTTCTGAAAGCTTATCCATCTGTTTTAAAAAGGCATACCTTGCAATAATAGAAGCAGCAGCTACTGCTAAATGTACGCCCTCGCCTTTCGTACTAAAATATACGTTTTCATTAGCTATTGCTTTTTCATTAGCGATATGTTTGTAATAAGTATTCTTTTCAACAAATTGATCAATTAAAATGCCGTCTGGCTTTTCAGGACTAAGCTTATTCAGCACGTTTAAAATGGCTTTATTATGAAGAAGTGCTTTCATTTTTCCTTGTGTCATACCTCGTTCTTGGAAAGTATTATACTTTTCATTATGTAGGACGAGCAAGCTGTAAGGAGTAATTTTTATTAATTGCTGAGCAAGGGAAATAATTTTTTGGTCGGTTAAATCTTTTGAATCGCGGACACCGAGCTCTTTCAATAATGGAATTTGTTCTTTTTTAACGTATGCAGCAACAACCGTCATTGGACCAAAGTAATCACCAGTTCCTACCTCATCAGAACCAATTGCCGATAGCTCACTAAAGTTTGGAGGTAAAACGGCTTTAGTTTTAGAAATTTGCTTTTTAATTGGTGCGGTTGTGTTGCCCCATTTCACAGCTTCTACTTCCGCACCTTTCCCTTGAAACAGTACTTTTCCAGATTTATAAGCGGTGATTGAGCTGTTACCTGTCTTTGCAGTAAATATTGCACCGGCAGGTACTTTAGCCTGTAAGTGCGGAGTGTAAAATGTTTTCATTTTGAAGATGTCATCAGATGATAAAGTTAAAACAACGTGTGACATATGTCTCCACCTTTCATTGTCGATAAGCTGATTAGTCAACTTATTTTACAAATAAATGTCTATTTTTTATAATAACGTAAATATTGATATGTTTCCATTGCAGTCTCCTTCATGATATGATATTGATTAGGATTTTTTGTGGAACGGAGGACTTTCTCGTGTCAGGACAAGATAAAACACGTGCGACAGTTGATATATATGGGCAGCCTTATAAAATCGTTGGAACAGAAAGTACTAGTCATATCCGACTGGTAGCTTCGATTGTTGATGATAAAATGAGGGAGATTAGCAAAAAAAATCCGTATTTAGACATTAATAAATTAGCTGTTCTAACTGCGGTCAATATTGTGAATGAGTATGTAAAGCTCAAAGAGGAATATGAAATGTTAGAAAAAAAACTTCATCAGAAAGAGGAATGAGACTTCTAATGTTAGACATTATTTTAGTTATCCTGCTGCTGTTAGGGTTTGTTACTGGATTAAAACGCGGGCTAATACTACAAATCGTTCACCTTGTGAGCTTTGCCGTAGCGTTTATTGTAGCCTATATTTTTAGCGCAGATTTAGCACCTCGACTACGTTTGTTAATTCCGTTTCCAAATATGCAACAGCAAAGCGTTGCATCATTTGTATTAGACCCTGCGTTTCTTGAAGATGCTTTTTATCGCATGATAGCTTTTGCGATTTTGTTCTTTGTTACCCGTCTTGTTTTACGTATGGTTGGTTCTGTACTAACTGCTTTAACGGATCTTCCGATCTTACGTCAACTGAATAGATGGGGAGGAGGAGCATTAGGCTTCGTAGAGGTTTACGTTCTCGTATTCATTCTACTCTATTTGGGGGCGGTTCTTCCTGTAAATGACGTACAAACGGCGATTCAGCAGTCAGCAATTGCCACAAATATCGTTGAAAATACACCTTATTTATCATCTGTTATTCAAGATTTGTGGACAGAATACGGTATGGTATAAGCAAGTAATTTAAATAGACAGTGGAGAGGATTGCTCAGAAGTGGCATAATACTTTTGAAATCCTCTTTTTTTGTTTTACAATAATAAAGAAGGACTAAACGTAAATAAAGCTTTTTGGTGTCAAAGCAGTACAAGTAAATATAGACCGCACTCATACATATAAATCTTGAATCGAGGTTGAATAATGAATAAAAAAGATGTTATTAAACTTTTAGAGACTATTGCTACATATATGGAGTTAAAAGGAGATAATCCATTTAAGATTTCTGCTTTTCGTAAAGCTGCGGCAGCGCTTGAGAGCGATGAGCGTAGCCTAAGTGATATTGAAGACGTAACAACTCTACAAGGAATTGGAAAAGGTACAGCGACGGTAATTGAAGAATTTAGAGAAAAAGGCCAGTCATCCGTATTAGACGAATTGAAAAAAGAAGTGCCGGAAGGGCTAGTACCGCTTTTAAAACTTCCTGGATTAGGTGGAAAAAAGATTGCAAAGTTATATAAAGAGTTAGACATTGTGGACATCATTTCACTAGAAGAAGCTTGTCATAATGAAAAAGTTCAGGGATTAGCTGGCTTTGGTAAGAAAACAGAAGAAAAGATTTTAGCCGCAATCGCGGAATATGGAAAAAGACCAGAGCGGTTACCACTTGCATTTATGCTACCAATTGCTGAAGAAATTCTAGGACAATTAGAAGCGATGACAGATATTATTCGATATTCACAAGCTGGAAGTATTAGACGAATGAAAGAAACGGTAAAGGATTTAGATTTTATTATTTCAACGGAAAACCCAGCAGCTGTTCGAGAACAGCTTGTGTCATTGCCGCTTGTTAAAGATATCATTTCAAATGGAGATACAAAAGTTTCTGTGACGCTCGGCTATGACTACGACGTATCCGTTGACTTCCGTCTTGTTGAAGATGAAGCTTTTGTTACAACGCTTCATCATTTTACTGGTTCCAAAGATCATAATGTTCGTATGCGTCAATTAGCTAAGGAGAACGGGGAGAAGATTAGTGAATACGGTGTGGAAAACATAGAGACAGGTGAAATCCAAACATTTGAAACAGAAGAAGCGTTCTATCATCATTTTGGCCTAGCATTTATTCCACCTGAGGTTAGAGAAGATGGACGTGAAGTAGACATCTTTACAAAGAATCAAGAGCTCTTAAAGCATGATGATATTAAAGGCGACTTACATATGCACTCAACGTGGAGTGATGGAGGTTACTCTCTTGAAGAAATGGCTGAAGCTTGCCGAGCAAAAGGTTATGAGTATATGGCGATTACCGATCACTCACAGTATTTAAAAGTAGCTAACGGATTAACGCCAGAGCGCATTCGTAAGCAGCGAGAAGAAGTAAAGAGGTTAAATGAAAAATATACGGATTTTACGATTCTAGCAGGAATTGAAATGGACATTTTACCAGACGGGACGCTCGATTATGAAGATGAGCTATTAGCTGAAATGGATTTTGTCATTGCCTCTATTCATTCAAGTTTTTCACAATCTCGTGAAGACATTATGATGCGTTTGAAAAACGCGTTAACAAATCAACACGTAGATTTAATTGCACATCCAACGGGACGCTTAATTGGTCGAAGAGAAGGGTATGATGTGGATATTAATTTGTTAATTTCACTTGCTAAAGAAACCGATACTGCTCTTGAATTAAACGCAAACCCAAATCGTTTGGATTTAGCAGCAGAGCACATTAAGAAAGCACAAGAAGCAGGAGTGAAAATTGCTATTAATACAGATGCTCACAACCTCGAGATGTTAGAAGACATGAAGGTTGGCGTATCTACTGGCGTAAAGGGATGGTTAAAGCCTCAAACAGTGTTAAATACGTATAGTTTAGATGAGTTAAAGGTGTTTTTAAACCGCCACAAAGAGTAATAATTATCAGGAGGAATTTATTTTGCAACCAAGGATCTTTCAAGTGCTTGAATTTAATAAAGTAAAAGAACAGCTAGCTACAAAAGTTGCCTCATCTTTAGGGAAAGAAAAAGTAGATCAGCTTGTTCCATCTACAGACTATGAACAGGTTTTAAAATGGCAGGATGCTACAGATGAAGCCACAACAGTTCTAAGACTTCGTGGACATGCACCTCTCGGTGGAGTTTCGGATGTAAGACAAAGCGTAAAGCGAGCTGAAATTGGAGGAACGTTAAGTCCAAATGAACTCTTAGATATTGCTGGCACAATCTATGCAGCGAGACAATTAAAACAATTTGTTGAGCAATTAGTAGAAGACGAAGACGTCCAGATTCCAATCATCCAAGAACATATCGAAAAGTTGGTACCCCTGCCAGAAGTAGAGCAAGCGGTTAAGATGAGCATTGATGAAAATGGAACGGTTCTAGACGGTGCTAGCGAACAGCTGAGAGGCATTCGTCAAAAGCTTCGTTCGACTGAATCACGTATTCGTCAAAAGCTAGAGAGTTTAGTGCGCTCATCTTCTGCTCAAAAAATGCTCTCAGATACGGTTGTAACGATTCGAAATGACCGATTCGTTATTCCAGTAAAACAAGAGTATCGCAGTGCTTATGGAGGTATCGTTCACGATCAGTCATCTTCAGGTGCAACGCTATTTATTGAACCGCAAGCAATTGTTACGTTAAATAATGAATTGCAAGAAGCGAAAATGAAAGAAAAGCAAGAAATCGAAAAAATCTTAATTGAGCTCACGACTCAAGTGGCAGAAGTAGCAAATGAGCTAAGACAAAACATTTATTTACTCGGTGAATTAGATTTTATGTTTGCTAAAGGACGTTATAGTCACGAGTTAAAAGCTTCAAAACCAAAGATGAATGACCGAGGCTACATCAAGTTATTTAAAGCAAAGCATCCTCTGATTTCGCAAGATGAAGTGGTAGCCAACGATATTGAGCTTGGTGATGACTATACGTCGATTGTGATTACAGGTCCTAATACAGGCGGTAAAACCGTTACGCTAAAAACAATTGGTTTATTTACACTAATGGCTCAAGCTGGCCTCCAAATTCCAGCGCTAGACGGTTCAGAGATGGCGGTATTTAAGCACGTATTTGCCGATATTGGAGATGAGCAGTCAATTGAACAAAGCTTAAGTACGTTCTCTTCTCATATGGTTAATATTGTGGATATCTTAAAGAAGGTAGATAGCGAAAGCCTTGTTTTATTTGATGAGCTAGGAGCCGGTACAGACCCTCAAGAAGGAGCAGCGCTAGCCATTTCGATTTTGGATGAAGTATATGGGTGCGGTGCAAGAGTAGTTGCAACCACTCATTATCCAGAACTAAAGGCATATGGATATAACCGTGCCGGTGTTGTGAATGCGAGCGTTGAGTTTGATATTGAAACGCTAAGCCCAACTTATAAGCTATTAATTGGTGTACCAGGACGAAGTAACGCATTTGAAATTTCAAAGCGATTAGGGCTAGAAGATAAGGTTATCAATCATGCTAAAAGCTATATTGGTTCTGAGACAAATAAAGTGGAAAACATGATTGCGTCCCTTGAAGAGAGCAGACGTAAATCGGAAGCTGAACTAGCTGAAGCGGAAACATTACGTAAGGAATCTGAAAAGCTTCATCAAGAGCTTCAGCGTCAAATTATTGAATTCAATGAACAGCGCGATAAGTTATATGAAAAAGCAGAAAAGAAAGCTGAAGATACAATTAAGGAAGCATCACAAGAAGCGGAAAACATTATTCGGAATTTACGCCAAATGCAAAAAAATCAGCAAGCATCGATTAAAGAGCATGAGCTGATTGAAGCAAGAAAACGCCTAGAAGATGCGGTCCCTACATTGGAGAAAAGTAAAAAGCAAGTTTCTAAACCTAAAAAGCAAGAGAGAGTCCTGTCTCCGGGCGACGAAGTGAAAGTTGTGACATGGGGACAAAAAGGTACGTTACTTGAGCGGACAGGAAGTAATGAGTGGCAAGTTCAGATGGGGATTATGAAAATGAAAGTAAAAGAAAAAGACCTAGAGTACATCAGCTCACCAAAACCTGTTGAAACAAAGCCTCTTGCAACGGTAAAAGGCAAAGATTATCATGTTAGCTTAGAACTTGATCTTAGAGGAGAAAGATACGAAAATGCACTTAGTCGAGTTGAAAAATATCTAGATGATGCGCTTCTTGCAGGTTATCCACGCGTATCTATTATTCATGGAAAAGGAACTGGTGCTTTACGAAAAGGTGTGCAAGAATATTTAAAGAACCACCGTTCAGTTAAATCAGCTCGTTTTGGCGAAGCTGGTGAAGGAGGGACAGGTGTTACTGTCGTAGAATTTAAGTAATAGAGAAGATGAGGGGGAGGAGAGCTGCAAGGAATGGATAATTTTTGGAAAGATCCTTATGTGGAATCAGCGGCTTACTACAGCGTTGTTATATTAAGTATTGTTGTATTTTTAGCGATTTTCGAACTTGTAACAAAATATAAAAACTGGGAAGAAATTCAAAAAGGGAACCTTGCAGTTGCCATGGCTACAGGAGGTAAAATATTTGGCTTAGCCAATATTTTTAAGTATTCCATCGAGCATAATGATAATTTATTTACAATGCTGGGCTGGGGAATCTATGGGTTTGTTCTTTTGTTAATCAGCTACTTTATCTTTGAGTTTTTAACACCAAAGTTTCGAATTGACGACGAGATTGAAAATGATAATCGCGCGGTCGGCTTAATTTCATTGATTATTTCTGTTGGCATGTCGTTTGTCATTGGTGCAGGAATTGGATAGGGGAGCAGAGACATGGAACTATTGGCAAAAGTATTGATTGGATTATGCGGATTGTTTATGGTAATTGGCCTTATTTATTTGTTGTTTTTTTCATAAATTAGTTAGACAAGAGAAGAGTGAAAATCTCTTCTCTTTTTTTATAACTATTTGTCATGCTAATCACTGATTCAAAAGTAGTATACTTTAAGAAGAAAGAAAATTTAAAAAATAAAGGAGGGAGCAGTATGCTTGATAAACCATGGGTTTCTCAGTACCCATCTGAAATACCTCATTCACTTGCATACAGTGAAAAGACGTTAGCTCAGCTTTTTGAAGAAGCAGCTAAGAAGAATCCACATAAGTGTGCTGTGCACTTTTTAGGCAAGCGACTCACGTTTCATGAACTATATGAGCAAGCAATTACTTTAGCTGTATACCTCAAGGAAATAGGTGTACAAAAGGGAGATCGAGTCGCCATAATGTTGCCAAATTGTCCTCAAGCTGTTATCTCTTTTTATGGAGTTCTCTTGGCAGGAGGAATTGTTGTTGAAACCAATCCGTTGTATACAGAAAGAGAATTAGAGTATCAATTAAATGATTCAGGAGCAACATGTATCATTGCTTTAGATCTATTGTATCCGCGCATCTCAAAAGTGAAAGCGTTAACAAAAATTAAACATGTTATTTCAACTTCAATTAAAGACTACTTACCATTCCCGAAAAATCTATTATATCCTTATGTACAAAAAAAGCAGCAAGCTATAACTGTTCAAGTTGAGCATATGGGTGATACGCATCTATTCCCAACTATTATGAAGCGTAAAAGAGAATCTGAAACCTTTGTATACGACGTTACTTCTAATGAAAATATTGCCTTATTACAATATACTGGTGGAACAACTGGATTTCCAAAGGGAGTTATGCTTACTCATAAAAACTTAGTAACGAACGCAACAATGTGCTCTCATTGGCTTTATCGGTGCAAACAAGGTCATGAAAAAATTCTTGGAATCCTACCGTTTTTTCACGTATATGGTTTAACCACGGTACTCATTTTATCTGTTTTAGAAGGATATGAAATGATTTTATTACCGAAATTTGATGTGGAAAGCGTTTTAAAAACAATTCATAAGCAGCGTCCTACTTTGTTTCCAGGTGCCCCAACTATTTATATTGCGTTATTAAATCATCCAGATCTCAGCAAATACAACTTATCATCCATTGATTCATGTATTAGTGGTTCTGCACCTCTCCCTGTTGAAGTACAGGAAAAATTTGAGGAAATAACGGGAGGGAAGTTAGTAGAAGGTTACGGTTTAACTGAGACATCTCCAGTTACACACTCTAATTTTGTTTGGGAGAAGAGAATTAGAGGCAGTATCGGTGTTCCTTGGCCAGATACAGATGCCAAAATTATCTCGTTTGAAACAGGCGAAGCATTGCCAATTAATGAAATTGGTGAAATTGTAGTAAAAGGTCCACAGGTTATGAAAGGATATTGGCATCGTCCTGATGAAACCGAAGCTGTGTTACAAGATGGGTGGCTGAAAACAGGTGATGTTGGTTACATGGATGAAGATGGCTTCTTCTATATTGTAGATCGTAAAAAAGATATGATTATTGCAGGTGGATATAATATCTATCCTCGTGAAATTGAGGAGGTACTGTATGAGCACCCGAAAGTGCAAGAAGTCGTTGTTGCTGGAATTCCAGATGAATACAGAGGAGAAACAGTAAAAGCTTACATTGTTCTAAAAAATGGTGTATCATGTACAGAAGAAGAATTAAATACTTTTTCACGTCAATATTTAGCGGCATACAAAGTTCCTCGGGTATACGAGTTTCGAAAAGAACTTCCGAAAACAGCAGTCGGAAAGATTTTAAGAAGAGCACTCGTTGAGGAAGAAAAGGAAAGCCAAAAAAAGGCGACGTGATAAACGTCGTCTCTTTTTTTATAAAACACAATTGACAGAATCATCTTATTTCTTTATTATAAAAATATGAATGAATCATCATTCATATTTTAAAGGAGCGTATTTAGATTGAAAAGAAATAAGCCAAAGTACATGCAAATTATTGATGCAGCAGTAATTGTTATTGCTGAAAACGGCTACCATAATGCTCAGGTTTCAAAGATTGCTAAGCAAGCAGGAGTAGCTGATGGAACGATTTATTTATACTTTAAAAATAAAGAAGATGTATTAATTTCTTTATTTCAAGAAAAGATGGGACAGTTTATTGAAAAGGTACAGGAAGAAATTGTTGAAGTAAACACTGCTTCTGAACGCCTATATATGTTAATTGATAAACATTTCTCATTCTTAGCAAGTGATTATTCATTAGCGGTTGTCACACAGTTAGAGTTAAGACAATCAAATAAAGAGCTTCGCTTGAAAATTAATGATGTATTAAAAGATTACCTTACTGTTATTGATACCATCCTTCAAAAGGGAATCGAAACAGGAGAGTTTCCAGAAAACTTGGATATTCGCTTGGCCCGCCAAATGATATTTGGGACGATTGATGAAACGGTCACTACATGGGTGATGAATGATCAGCGTTACGAATTAAGCGAACTATCTAAAAAAGTACACTATTTATTAATGAATGGATGCAGTGGCTCTCCGCTTTAATGGGGAGAGCTTATGCTCTACATAAATTGAAGCAAGAGGTGAGTAGAATTGAGCGCTTTGTATAGTGAAACAATTCAAGGAATAACGTTTATTACATTTAACAACCCACCTGCTAATGCGCTGTCTCAAGGCGTATTACAAGAGCTTTCACAACTACTAAAAAAGTACGAAGAGATTGAGGAAACTCGAGTTATTATTCTAAAAGGTGAAGGGCGCTTTTTCTGCGCAGGAGCCGATATTAAAGAGTTTACTTCCTTACAACAATCCACTCAATATGAAAATTTAGCTAAAAAAGGTCAAAACTTATTTGAGTATATTGAAAATTATCCAAAGCCTATTATTGCCATGATTCATGGAACGGCTCTTGGAGGAGGGTTAGAATTAGCGATGAGCTGTCACATGCGATTTGTTACGCATGATGCAAAGCTTGGCCTACCTGAACTCCAGCTTGGAATCATTCCGGGATTTGCAGGTACCCAGCGACTGCCACGCTATGTGGGAGCTGCTAAGGCATGTGAAATGATGCTAACAAGCAGGCCAATCAAGGGAACAGAAGCGGTAACCCTTGGATTAGCCAATGCTTCCTACCATGAGGAGGAACTTCATTCAAAAGTAACGGCGATAGCGGAAGTAATTGCTAAAAAGAGCCCAAGTTCTGTAAAAGCGACCCTTGAATTACTACAGTATACAAAAACGAGTCGTTATTACGAGGGAGTAGAAAAAGAAGCACAACTTTTTGGAAGCGTATTCAACACGGAGGATGCAAAAGAAGGGGTTACGGCTTTTATTGAAAAAAGAGAGCCAAAGTTTGTTGGAAAGTAACTATCTTTAGGAGGGGAAATAAATGAATATTTATGTTTTATTAAAAAGAACATTTGATACTGAGGAGAAAATTGCTTTACAAAATGGTCAAATTGCAGAAGATGGAGCAGAGTTTATTATTAACCCTTACGATGAATATGCAGTAGAGGAAGCAATTCAGCTGAAAGATAAGCATGGGGGAGAAATTACGGTTGTAACGGTAGGAAACGAAGAAGCAGAAAAAGAGCTTCGTACAGCACTTGCAATGGGAGCTGATAAAGCGGTGCTAATCAATATTGAAGACGACGTAGAGTATGGGGATCAGTATACGACAGCTAAAATTTTAGCGCAGTATTTAAAAGATCAATCGCCGGATTTAGTTTTAGCAGGGAACGTGGCAATCGACGGAGGATCAGGCCAAGTTGGTCCGCGTGTCGCTGAACTATTAGAAATTCCGTACGTTACTACGGCAACAAAGCTTGATATCGATGGAACAAACGTAACAGTTGTACGAGATGTAGAGGGTGACTCAGAAGTTATTGAGACAACTTTACCGCTACTGGTTACGGCGCAACAAGGTCTAAATGAGCCACGCTATCCATCTTTACCAGGCATTATGAAAGCAAAAAAGAAGCCGCTGGAAGAACTGGAGTTAGATGATTATGATGTAGAAGCAAAAACAAAAACAATCGAAATTTATTTACCACCTAAAAAAGAAGCAGGACGCGTTTTGAGTGGCGATATTCAAGATCAAGTAAAAGAGATGGTTACGCTATTGCATTCAGAAGCAAAAGTAGTTTAAAAAAAGCTTAAGATAATGGGGGAATTGAAATGGGACGCAAAGTATTGGTGTTAGGAGAAGCAAGAGAAGGTGCATTACGGCACGTATCATTTGAAGCAATTGCTGCAGGCGCAACGGTTGCTGAAGGTGGAGAAGTCGTTGGCGTTCTTGTTGGTAAAGGAGTGAAAAATTTAGGAGACGAACTCATTCATTACGGAGCAAACCGAGTAATTGTAACCGAGCATGATGACTTGGATTCTTATACATCTGATGGCTATGCACAAGCACTATTGGCTGTTATTCAAGAAGAAAAGCCAGAAGCAATTATATTTGGTCATACGGCTTTAGGAAAAGATTTATCACCTAAATTGGCTGCGCGTCTAGATAAGGGGCTAATATCAGACGTAACAGCACTTGAAGCAGCAGGTGGAAACTTAGTCTTCACTCGCCCAATCTATTCAGGAAAAGCGTTTGAAAAGAAGATTTCTACAGAAGACTTTATCTTTGCTACCATCCGTCCAAACAATATCTCGGCTTTGGAAAAAGACACGAATCGTACAGGAGACGTAAAAGAATTTGATGTGGAAATTAAAAATCTACGTACAATTGTAAAAGAAGTAGTTCGCAAAGCCACTCAAGGGGTAGATTTATCAGAAGCAAAAGTAGTCATTGCAGGTGGACGTGGTGTAAAAAGTGAAGATGGATTTAAGCCGCTAGAAGACTTAGCTGATGTGCTTGGTGGAGCAGTTGGAGCATCCCGCGGAGCTTGTGACGCTGAGTACTGCGATTACTCACTTCAAATTGGCCAAACGGGAAAAGTTGTAACACCAGATCTTTATATCGCTTGCGGTATCTCAGGAGCTATTCAACATTTAGCTGGAATGTCTAATTCAAAAGTTATCGTGGCTATTAACAAGGATGCAGAAGCAAACATCTTTAAAGTAGCGGATTATGGCATTGTCGGTGATTTATTTGAAGTCGTACCACTGCTTACAGAAGAATTTAAAAAATTAAAAGTACAATCCTCATAAGAAAAAGTCTTTTCTGCCAGCTACGGTGGAAAAGACTTTTCTTATGAAAATAATGAATGAATTGTTTAAAGGTGTGTAAAATAGGATACAGGTATTATATAAAGCCATTTAGCTTGGCTAGCCTTTCGCTGTTCCATGTCCTGGAACGACCTGTATTATGTAGTAAATAAGTTGTTACGAATACGTTAAAAAGTATAAGCAAATAAATAGCCACTGTTATATGAAGGTGGTATACTTTCTTTATCATGTAGATATAGCATATATTTAGGAGGAATTACAATGGCAATTGCACACGCAACAGATCAAACTTTCTCAAATGAAATTGGTTCAGGGCTAGTTCTTGTTGACTTTTGGGCACCATGGTGTGGACCATGTAAAATGATTGCGCCAGTTCTTGAAGAGTTAGATCAAGAATACGGTGAAAAAGTGAAAATCGTAAAGGTAGACGTGGATGAAAACCAAGAAACTGCTGGTAGCCACGGCGTAATGAGTATCCCAACTTTAATTTTATTTAAAGATGGACAAAAGGTAGACCAAGTTATTGGTTACCAACCAAAAGAAGCACTAGCTGAATTAGTTGATAAACACGCGTAAGTAAAAAACCTAGCGATAGCTAGGTTTTTACTACTTTATACCGCATTGACGGTTTCGTACATTTTTTCTAAAAGTGATATAATAAAAGGAAACGAATAAACGTTCGTTTCCTTTTATTTTTGTATAAATGAAGAATAAATATAGATAAGCAAGAAGGTTTTGGCGAAAGTTAAAAATATTGAAGGAAGGAGAGCAGTATGAATCCTTATTTAAAAGAAAAGCTGGCTATTTTACCTGAACAACCGGGTTGTTATTTAATGAAAGATAAGTATGGAACGGTTATTTATGTTGGAAAAGCAAAGGTTCTAAAAAATCGAGTTCGTTCTTATTTCACAGGGTCTCATGATGGAAAAACGCTGCGCCTGGTTAATGATATTGTAGACTTTGAGTATATTGTGACGTCGTCAGACTTAGAAGCCCTTATTTTAGAAATGAATTTAATTAAAAAGCATGATCCTAAATATAATATTATGCTGAAAGATGATAAGGGGTATCCCTTTATTAAAATTACGAATGAAAAACACCCTCGCCTTGTCATCACGCGCAAAATTAAAAAGGATAAAGGAAAATATTTTGGACCGTATCCAAATGTTCAGGCTGCAAATGAAACCAAGCGGCTATTAGATCGCATTTATCCTTTGCGGAAATGTACGACGATGCCTAATCGAGCATGTTTATATTATCATATTGAACAGTGCCTAGCTCCCTGTGTATATGACGTTACGGATAGCCAAAACAAAGAAATTATTGATAATATTACGCGTTTTCTAAGCGGTGGTTATGAACAGGTGAAAATTGAATTAACAGAAAAGATGATGAAAGCTTCAGAAGAGCTAGATTTTGAACGTGCAAAAGAGTATCGAGATCAAATTGCTCATATTGAAGCTACAATGGAGAAGCAAAAAGTAACGTTCAATGACTTTATTAACCGTGATGTATTTGGCTATTCTTATGATAAAGGCTGGATGTGTGTACAAGTTTTCTTTATTCGACAAGGAAAGTTAATGGAACGCGAAGTGTCTATGTTTCCGTTTTACCACGAACCAGAAGAAGATTTCCTAACGTTCATTGGACAATTTTACGGAAAAAACTTAAAGCCTAAAGAAGTTCTTGTGCCAGCAACTGTAGATGCAAACCTTGCAGAACAGCTTTTAGAAGTAGACGTTCAGCATCCAAAACGAGGAAAAAAGAAAGAGCTTGTTGAGCTTGCGTCAAAAAACGCTCAAATTGCCTTAAAAGAAAAGTTTTATTTAATTGAACGAGATGAACAGCGTACGGTTGGTGCTGTCGAGCAGTTGGGGCAAGCACTAGGAATTGAAGCGCCTTATCGTATTGAAGCTTTTGATAATTCCAACATTCAAGGAACAGATCCTGTTTCTGCTATGATCGTTTTCATTGACGGTAAACCTGAAAAGAAAGAATATCGAAAGTATAAAATTAAAACGGTTGAAGGCCCTGATGATTATGGTTCAATGCGTGAAGTGGTACGAAGACGATATACGCGCGTATTAAAAGAAGGTTTACCTTTACCAGATTTACTTATTGTTGACGGTGGAAAAGGTCATTTAGCAGCTGTTCAAGATGTTTTGGAAAATGAACTAGGGCTGCTTGTTCCAACAGCTGGATTAGTCAAAGATGAAAAGCATAGAACATCTAATTTAATGATTGGAGATCCTCCTGAAATTGTTCCACTTCAGCGTAACAGCCAAGAATTCTACTTGCTTCAGCGAATTCAAGATGAGGTTCACCGCTTTGCTATTACGTTTCATCGACAAGTTCGTTCTAAATCGGCTTTTCAGTCTATATTAGACAATATTCCAGGAGTAGGTGAAAAGCGTAAAAGAGCGTTGTTGCAAAAGTTTGGATCTGTTAAAAAGATGAAGGAAGCATCAATCGAAGAGATTCAAAATGCAGGAGTTCCAAGGCCGGTTGCGGAACAAATTGTTGAAGCCTTAAAAAATTAGTATTGAATTCCAGTTTAAACTCTGATAAGCTAGAACATAATTTCATATGACACTTCATTAAACTGAAGTGAAGATAGAGGTGCGAATTTTAAGAGTACACATTTGGAAGAGTATGAGCTCTAAAGACAAATGTGGAAAGGAAAATTTGCCGAAGTGAATGACATCTCATAGAGTCATTTGCTGGTTCTGCGTTGAATAAATGTAGGATTGTCAAGAATGTGTTTCTTGGAGAGCTATCTCACGGCATTGAACGTTTTATATATACTTTTCGTTCGTTAAGCAATGAGATATCCATCTCATTGCTTTTTTTATTGTCTGAGCTTAAGCAATAGATCGCCTCTTTATCATATTGAAAACAAGTGAAAGGATGAGGAGACTTATGGGATTAATCGTTCAAAAATTTGGTGGAACTTCTGTTGGATCAACAGAACGAATTCAGCATGTAGCAAACCGGGTTATCCAGGAAGTTGAGCAAGGCAATCAAGTAGTAGTGGTTGTATCAGCAATGGGTAAAACAACAGATGAATTAGTAAGATTAGCAGGAGAAATTACAAGTAAACCAAGTAAACGAGAAATGGATATGCTACTAACAACCGGTGAGCAAGTTACCATTTCTCTCCTTACAATGGCGCTGCAAGAAAAAGGCTATGACGCTACTTCCTATACAGGATGGCAGGCAGGAATTTGTACGGAAGCTCAGCATGGAAATGCACGAATCACCAAGATTAATGAACAAGCCATTGCAGGGCGTTTGAAAGAAAATCATATTGTGGTCGTAGCAGGATTTCAAGGAATGTCGGAAGATAACAGCATTACAACGTTAGGAAGAGGCGGATCTGATACAACAGCTGTAGCTTTAGCAGCGGCATTAAAAGCAGATAAGTGCGATATCTATACAGACGTAACGGGAGTATTTACAACGGACCCTCGCTACGTGCAAGGCGCTCGTAAACTGCAGTCTATTTCATATGATGAAATGCTAGAGCTTGCAAATCTAGGGGCGGGTGTATTGCACCCTCGAGCAGTAGAGTTTGCAAAAAACTATCAGGTGCCACTAGAGGTAAGGTCAAGTCTAGTATTAGAAAGAGGAACGATTGTTGAGGAGGAAGTATCGATGGAACAGAATTTAGTAGTAAGAGGAATTGCATTTGAAGATAATATCTCAAGAGTCACAATTGAAGGGCTAAATAATGAACTTCAGACATTATCAACCATTTTTACAGCATTAGCAAAAGAGCACGTTAACGTGGATATTATTATTCAAAATGTGACGTCAGACAATCGTTTATCTATTTCTTTCTCGATTAAAACAGAAGATACGGATACGACTTTATCTGTGCTAGCTCAGTTAAAAGAAGTAGTAGGTCATAAAAAAGTGGAGCATGAAAGGGGCTTAGCTAAAGTTTCGATTGTTGGATCGGGTATGATTTCAAACCCAGGCGTTGCTGCCGATATGTTTGAAGTATTAGCTGTGGAAGAAATTGAAGTGAAAATGGTAAGTACGTCTGAAATTAAAGTATCAACAGTTGTGCCACATAAAGACATGGTCAAAGCGGTAGAAACCTTGCACACTGCTTTTGAATTAGAAGAGCAAGATATTTATCAAGTTCAAAAATAAAAGCGGGTACAGCCCGCTTTTATTTTTTATATCTTTCCGTTCTAGTTTCAGGTGTAATGATATCTTTTTTATCCCATTGAACGGAAAAAAGGACTTTGTCGGCTTTTTCTTTGTTGGTTAAATAAGTTTCTGTTAGACGGTTTTTTAACTGTTGAACTTGTTCAGCAACAAAGCCAGCTTCAAGATGGAAAGATGAATTGGGATACTCAGTAAATCTTCGTTTGACAACTTCACCTGTTAATTCCATTTCAATGTTATATTTTTCAGTTTTTAAAATGGTTAATTGTCCCCAGCCAGCTTTCACAAAAAAGCCGCTAATCTCTTCAATAGAGGAAAGTGGAAATTTTCGTGCTAACCGTTTTCCTGCCCAGTACGAGATTTCATTCGTATCATTGCTAAGAAGCTCTGGAATTAACACGTCTCGAAGTAAGCTGTATCCAAAATAAGGAGTTGTAGGTGCTTGTGGAGTATCGGTTTGATTGATTTCTTCACTTTCAACGATTTCTTGCTGCGTTTCAGTTTGTTGATTGCTCATTTTTTCCCCTCTTTCTTTACATCTATTATATACAAATTGAGCAGTTCTCTCATCTATTTTTAAAAATAAATCAAGCAAAGTCCATGAGATGGTTGTTGCATCTATAACTTTTCGAAACACGTAAAAAATTATTGTACAATAAAATGAATATCCTTTTATAGGAAGTCGCAATCTTTTGTGGAAAACGGTTACATAAAGGTGTACAATAAGAAGTGTAAAAAATATAAAATCCTATAACATCAACTTAGTAAGCGTTAACAAACTTAATTTTTTATAAATTTATATTTTAATGAAGATTTAAATATCTTATCTTGACGCTCTATGTTGATGGGAGTAAAATTGATGTGTCACATATTTTAATAGAGAATGCAAAGGTTTTCATTTTCTGTTGTATCAATCTATTTATTTTATTCGGGAGCTTTGTTTTCACTAACATTGTTTATCTAACTAAGGGGGGTATTACGCACATGGCAGCGAACAAAGAGTTTCAGTATCGCAAACTACATTCTTTACTAGGTGTCATACCAGTAGGCATATTTTTAGTCCAACATCTGGTTGTCAACCACTTTGCAACAAAGGGAGAAGAAGCGTTTAATCAAGCAGCTCATTTTATGGAGAGCTTACCTTTTCGCTACGCACTTGAAATCTTTATTATCTTCTTACCTATTCTATTTCATGCTATCTATGGCTTGTATATTGCGTTTACTGCCAAAACGAGTGTAAGCAGATACGGTTTCTTCCGTAACTGGATGTTTGTCTTACAACGTGTATCTGGCGTTGTAACGCTTATTTTCATTACATGGCATGTTTGGGAAACACGTATTCAAGCTGCGCTTGGTCAAAAAGTAGACTTTAATATGATGCAAGATATTTTAAGTAATCCTGGTATGATGGTATTTTATATTGTTGGTGTTGTGTCAACGATTTTCCATTTTGCTAATGGATTATGGTCATTTGGCGTTAGCTGGGGGTTAACTGTAACACCTCGCTCTCAACGAATTTCAACATATGTAACATTAGCGATCTTCTTCGCATTAACATTTGTAGGTGTACGTACATTATTCGCATTTGCATAAAATTACGTTTTAAAGGAGTGAGGTTACGATGAGTAAAGGAAGAATTATTGTTGTTGGTGGCGGCTTAGCGGGCTTAATGGCAACAATTAAAATTGCTGAGTCTGGCAAACAAGTTGATTTGTTTTCATTAGTTCCAGTGAAGAGATCTCACTCAGTTTGCGCTCAAGGTGGTATTAACGGAGCTGTAAATACAAAAGGTGAAGGAGATTCACCGTGGGAACACTTTGACGATACGGTATACGGCGGAGACTTTTTAGCCAATCAACCTCCAGTAAAAGCAATGTGTGAAGCTGCTCCAGGCATTATTCATTTATTGGACCGTATGGGTGTTATGTTTAACCGTACTCCTGAAGGTTTGTTAGACTTCAGACGATTCGGAGGAACACAGCATCACAGAACTGCGTTTGCAGGCGCAACAACAGGGCAGCAGCTTCTGTATGCATTAGATGAACAAGTTCGTCGCTATGAAGTAGCAGGGCTCGTAACAAAGTATGAAGGTTGGGAATTCTTAGGAGCAGTATTAGATGATGAGCGTACCTGTCGTGGAATTACCGCACAAGATTTGAAGTCTATGGAAATTAAAACATTCCCTGCAGATGCGGTAATTATGGCCACAGGTGGACCTGGTATTATTTTCGGAAAATCAACGAATTCAGTTATTAATACTGGTTCAGCAGCATCCATTGTGTATCAACAAGGAGCTTACTATTCAAATGGGGAGTTTATTCAAATTCATCCAACAGCCATTCCTGGAGACGATAAGCTTCGCTTAATGAGCGAATCTGCTCGTGGTGAAGGCGGACGTGTTTGGACATATAAAGATGGTAAGCCTTGGTACTTCTTAGAGGAGAAATATCCTGCTTACGGTAACTTGGTACCTCGTGATATTGCAACACGTGAAATATTTGATGTATGCGTAGCGCAAAAGCTTGGTATTAACGGCGAAAACATGGTTTACTTAGACCTTTCTCACAAAGATCCAAAAGAGCTTGATATCAAGCTTGGTGGAATCATTGAAATTTATGAAAAATTCATGGGAGACGACCCACGTAAAGTACCAATGAAAATCTTCCCAGCTGTTCACTATTCAATGGGCGGATTGTGGGTAGATTATGATCAAATGACAAATATTCCTGGTCTGTTTGCAGCAGGTGAGTGTGATTACTCCCAGCACGGTGCAAACCGTCTAGGTGCTAATTCACTTCTATCAGCTATTTATGGCGGTATGGTCGCTGGGCCAAAAGCGGTTGATTACATTAATGGCTTAGAGAAAAGTGCCGATGCTCTACCAACAAGCCTATATGATCAACATGTGAAGCAGGAAGAAGAAAAATGGCAAAGTATTATGTCAATGGATGGAACAGAAAATGCGTATATTCTTCATAAAGAGTTAGGAGAATGGATGACTGACAACGTGACAGTTGTACGTTATAATGACAAGCTGTTACAAACAGATGAGAAAATTCAAGAGCTTATTGAACGCTATGATCGTATTAATATTAACGACACAGCGAAGTGGAGTAACCAAGGGGCAACGTTTACTCGTCAGCTTCAAAATATGCTTCAGCTTTCTCGCGTAGTGACGCTAGGTGCATACAATCGTAACGAAAGCCGTGGGGCTCACTATAAGCCTGAATTCCCAGATCGTAACGATGAAGAATTCTTAAAAACAACAATGGCTCAGTTTGTTGATAAGAAAAAGGCACCAGCTTTCCATTATGAAGAAGTAGATGTGTCATTAATTAAGCCACGTAAACGTGACTATACAAAGAAAAAAGATGAGAAAAAAGCAACGAAAAAACAACAAGAGGGGGTTCGTTAAATGAGTGCACAACAAACGGCACAAAAAACAGTTCGTTTTGTTATTACTCGTCAAGATTCGCCTGAGACAGCTCCTTATAATCAAGAATTTGAGATACCTTATCGCCCTAATATGAACGTGATTTCTGCACTAATGGAAATCCGCCGTAACCCTGTTGATGCAAACGGTAATGAAACAACACCTATTAACTGGGATATGAACTGCTTAGAAGAAGTTTGTGGAGCATGTTCAATGGTCATTAACGGCAAGCCCCGTCAATCTTGTACCGCTCTAGTAGATAAGTTAGAACAGCCGATTCAACTTCAGCCAATGAAGACATTTCCTGTTGTTCGTGACTTACAAGTTGACCGAAGCAGAATGTTTGATTCATTAAAGAAAGTAAAAGCGTGGGTTCCAATCGATGGAACATACGACTTAGGACCGGGGCCTCGCATGCCTGAGAAAAAGCGTCAATGGGCATATGAACTTTCAAAATGTATGACGTGTGGAGTTTGTTTAGAAGCATGTCCAAACGTTAACGATAAATCAAACTTCATCGGACCAGCACCACTTTCTCAAGTAAGATTATTTAATGCTCACCCAACTGGTGCTATGAATAAAGGAGAAAGACTAGAAGCAATTATGGGGGATGGAGGCCTTGCAAACTGTGGTAACTCACAAAACTGCGTGCAGTCTTGTCCAAAGGGTATTCCATTAACAACATCAATTGCAGCGCTTAACCGAGACACAACGATTCAGGCATTCCGTAACTTCTTCGGTAGCGATCAAGTATAATTACAAAAGAGCTCCACGGCTTTTGCAGCTGTGGAGCTCTTTTTATTTTGAAAAAATGTAGAATGCAGTAACCCATTTATTGCTTCCTACATAAGATATGGTGACTAAATTTACACCCATCCGATAGTTCAACTCAGGATCAGGCAAGGAGGGTTACATTGAAAGAAAAAGAGTTTCAACCTAAACCACTGCTGACAAAGCGTGAAAGAGAAGTATTTGAGCTTCTAGTACAAGACAAAACAACAAAAGAAATCGCGAGTGAACTATTCATTAGCGAAAAAACAGTGCGCAATCACATTTCAAATGCGATGCAAAAGCTTGGAGTTAAGGGGCGTTCTCAAGCAGTTGTCGAACTCCTTCGTATGGGGGAACTTGAATTATAACATAAGCGGGGTATCCCTGTTGGGAACCCGCTTTTTGTTAGTGTTTAGAATGTATCATTAGAAAAAATTAAAATAAATAAAAATATACATAAATGAAACTTATCGCTTGAATACAAAACGCATTCTCCGTATAATAAAAAGTGAGAGAGATTTTCTCTACTTTAGATAAAAGGAGGTGCAAATATGAGAAGAGTTTGGTTTTTAATTATGTTTTTCATGCTGCTTGCTTTACCTTTAGGTAATTTGCCAGTTTCATTAAACGATGGTACACAACAACATGCCATTGTTGATACTGTAGCATTAAATCATCCTACAGAAAGTGTACAGCATTCAACTGGCGTAAAGCTCGTTACCAAGCATTTTAATATATCGTTCGAAACGGGATACGCACCTGTTTTGTCAGTAACACAAGTTGAACAACCTCTAATATATAAAAGTCAAAAAGAGTTATTTGCTCTCCGACAACCCTTTATTTATGCAAAACAATTTCAAACAAATTACCTCTAACTATTCAACAATTAAAATCCTACGTTTACCTTATAAAAAATTAACGTTTAATAAGGTTATTTGTTGTGCAAACTTTTATGTATTAAACGTTACCCTATAAAACTATAATTTCCCATATACACTTTATTAGATTTACACGAGATTAAGATGAGTAACTATCAAAAAATCATTATGTTATAGGAGTTGTTCATGCATGGTTGTTAGAGAATCTGAGCTTCCAGGTATCGGCAGAAAATTTGAAATTGATACACAGGAAGGAAATCGTATTGTTATTATTCTTCATGATGACGGTCGTCGTGAAGTATATTATTTTGATAAAAGAGACTTGGAAGAAAGTGCTTTTGATATTACGCTTAACGATACAGAAGCCAGACAGTTGGCTGCCATTTTAGGAGGCATGATTTATAAGCCAAAGGCAATGGAAACAATCGAAGTGGCTTTTAATGACCTCATCATCGAATGGTATAAAGTTGAATCGGGCGCCAAAGCTCATAATAAAACTATCGGCGATATAGACGTTCGTAGTAATTATGATGTAACAATCGTCGCCATTATGAAAGGACCCAAAACAAAGCTTTCTAGTCCTGGTCCAGATACTGTTATTGAAGAAGGAGACACGCTCGTTATTTCTGGTGAGAGAGGCAACTTGAAACGGTTAATTACAGAGCTTCTTTCAAAAGGGGGTAGCGCTTAATCTATGGATCATTTAGTTTTTGAAGTTGGAACAGCGCTAGTATTGGTGGCAGTGGCTGCTGTTTTGGCAAATAAATTAAAATTTACTATTATTCCATTTTTAATCTTATTAGGAATGGCAGTAGGACCACATGCTCCGGAATTTGGAGCCCTAAGCTTTAAGTTTATTGAAAGTGAAGAAATTATCTCTTTTATGGGCAGAATTGGGGTGCTATTCCTTCTCTTCTACTTGGGCTTGGAATTTTCAGTCGGAAAGTTAATTAAATCGGGGCGTTCTATCGCTGTTGGTGGTTCCATTTATATCTTAATTAACTTTAGTCTTGGTTTGTTGTATGGGTACTTGACAGGTTATCCTCTTTTAGAAGTACTCATTATGGCTGGTATTATTACGATTTCTTCAAGCGCAATTGTTGCTAAAGTTCTGGTTGACTTAAAGCGAACGGCTAACCCTGAAACTGAACTTATTCTAGGAATTATTATGTTTGAGGATATTTTCCTAGCAGTCTATTTATCCGTCGTATCAGGGCTTGTACTTGGTGACCACACGTCCATCTGGAGCTCTGTCGTATCGGTTTTAATTGCGTTTGGTTATATGTTGTTGTTCTTTATCATTGCTCGCAAAGCAACGCCTCTACTCAACAAATTGTTAAACATTTCTTCAAATGAAATTTTTATTATTGTTGTGTTTGCAACACTGTTTTTTGTTGCTGGATTCTCAGAAACAATTCACGTTGCAGAAGCAATCGGAGCATTGCTGTTAGGTCTAGTGTTTTCAGAAACGGAGCATCGCGATCGCATTGAGCACTTAGTCATTCCATTTAGAGATTTCTTTGGAGCGATTTTCTTCTTTAGCTTTGGATTAAGCATTGATCCTTTAACGCTATTAGATGCAGCATGGTTAGCAATCGGTGCGGTTATCTTAACCATCATCGGAAACTTCACAGCCGGTATGATAGCTGGTCGTAAAAGCGGATTATCTCATAAAGCATCAACGAATATTGGATTAACGATTGTTTCACGTGGGGAATTCTCAATTATTATGGCTAATATTGGAATAGCGGGTGGACTGGCTTCAATTTTACAACCATTCGCAGCTTTATATGTACTCATTCTAGCCATTCTCGGACCATTATTAACGAAAGAGTCGAAGATGATTTATGGAATGTTAAACAAGATTTTTAAATGGAAAAAGGTTGAAAAATCTCATTAATCATAGTTGGAAAATCGGAATAATTTGATATATTTCAAGGTAATGAAATGGATGGCTTGGTATTTTGAGGACCAGCGGATTGCTGAATGGAAAGCTTCTACCTATTTTAGGTGAGAGTTTTTTGTTTTAATAGGATAATAAAATGAAGGAGTTCTCTAAAGAAGCAAGATCTCGTCTATTTATCATAAAGGAAGTCAAAATAAAAATTTTAAAAAAGCCGACTCATAATGAGCGGCTTTTTAGGTTGTTGGTTTTGGTTTAGTAGGAACAGCTTGATCGACTTTTTTAGTTTGCTGGATATAGATTTTGAATAAGAAGATATTTAAGCATCCTAATGTTAAGAACAAAGGTGCAAAATAATATTCTTTTACGAGAAATAAAACGAAAACGCTTCCAAAACAAAACAGAGAACTAAATAAAAAGTAAAACTGTAAGAACTTTTTCACTTTAATCGCCTCCTGTTTACAACTTCTTACACTTATTATATCAAATGATTAACAAAATAGACACAAAATATTCACAAATTGTTCAAAAAAAATTCGCAAAATATCTTGATTTTTTGTCGAAAACAATCATATGTGTATGATGTATAACAAATGGACGAAAAGAGTTGCTTAAATTGGGAATATATATGTAAAATTTAATATTGCAGGAAAAACGTACAATTAAAGGGGATGAATAGATGAAAAAATTGAGCTTGTTTTGTTTGATGATGTTAATCATGATTATAGCGGGCTGTTCAAATGAAGAAGCAGCGAGCGATCGCTTTGAACAATATGTGAAGCTTTGGAATGATCAAAAGTTTGAAGACATGTATTCTTATCTATCTCAAGAAGCTAAAAAAGATGTGACAAAAGATGAGTTTGTAGCTAGATATCAAAATATTTATGGCGGAGCTGAGGTAAAGAAATTAAAAGTAAAGGCCATAAAATCTGAGGGAAAGCCAGAAAATAATGAAATTTCTTTACCGTTTGAAGTAAGTATGGACACGGCAGCTGGGAAAGTTTCTTTTAAAGAAAACGCGCTATGGGTTGAAGAAAAAGTTGATGATAAAAACAAGTGGAGCGTATCTTGGAAACCCAGCATGATTTTTGAGGGAATGACGGACGGAGATGAAGTAAGCGTTAAAACATTGCGAGCTGAGCGAGGAGAGATTACCGATCGTTCTGGAAGTTATTTAGCTCAGAATGGAAATGCTTCTCAAGTAGGCATTGTACCAGTAAAATTCAAGGCGAAGATGGATGAGAATAAAGAGAGCTTAAGCAAGCTTTTAAATATATCCACTGAAGAAATAGATAAGGCGCTTAATGCTTCATGGGTAAAAGAAGATCAGTTTGTGCCAATCAAAACAATGACAGAAGATGAAGCTTTAAAAGGAGAAGAGCAGCTTCTAGGCATTGAAGGAGTTCAAATTAATAATGTACCTGCACGTGTTTATCCATGTGCTGAAGCGTGTGCACACTTAGTAGGTTATGTAGCCCCTGTGACGGCAGAGTTTTTGAAACAACATAAGGGTGAAGGATACAACTCCCAGTCTAGCGCTGGTTTAATTGGTATAGAAGCTCAATACGAAGAGACGCTGCGTGCCAAAGATGGAGCAGTAATTTCGATTGTGGGTTCTGATGGTAACGTAAAGAAAGAAATTGCGAGTAAGGAAGCCGAAAACGGAAAAAATGTGCAGCTGACAGTAGATGTAGCAATGCAGAAAAAGCTATATGAACAAGTAAAAGATGAAAAGGGGCTCGGGGTTGCGATTCATCCTACAACAGGAGATGTATTAGGAATGGTTAGTGCACCTTCTTTTAATCCAAACCATTTTTCTTTAGGAATTACATCTACAGAGTACAGTAAACTGTCTAACGACGCAGCTAAGCCGTTACTGAACCGTTTTAACAAAACATATTCACCTGGCTCTACATTTAAATTACTATCGGCAGCATTGATTGCTGACAGTGAGAAGTTTGATTTGAATGAAAAGAGAACAATCGGTGATAAATGGCAAAAAGATAGCAGTTGGGGCGATTTTTATGTCACGCGTGTAGGCAATCAACCTAACGTCAATTTTCGAGATGCGCTTGTCACATCAGATAATATTTATTTTGCCCAAGCAATAACGGAATTAGGAGTAAAAGCGTTTGAGCAAGGTAGCAAGAAGTTTGGTTTTAACGAAAAGTTACCAATCGAGTTTCCGTTTCAAACGTCTAAAATTTCACAAAGCAATTCTATAGACTCTGAACTTCTCTTAGCAAATTCAGCATATGGACAAGGAGAAGTGCAGATTAGTCCTCTTCATCTAGCATCTGTATATTCGTCTATTGTAAACGATGGGAATATGATTAAACCAAAGCTTGTTATGAATGAGGAAAAAGAGCCTGAGTTTTGGAAAGAGGACGTAATGAGTAGTGAAGCAGCTTTAAAGATCAAAGAAAGCTTAATTGGCGTTATTGAAGATCCTAATGGGACAGCGAAAGAAGCGAAAATAAGTAATTTAACGCTTGCTGGAAAAACTGGTACAGCAGAATTGAAACTTTCTCAAGGTGAGAAAGGAAAAGAAAATGGTTGGTTTGTAGCGGTAGATACTGAGTCACCACATTTACTAGTAGCTATGATGGTTGAGGATGTAAAAAAAGGTAGTCATGATGTTACGCCAAAGGTAAAAAATATATTTAGCCAAAAATAACAATTAAATAAGAAAAAAGAGGGGGAGAATTTAAGTATTCCCCTTCTTCTTTGTTTTGATTTAATTTTCAGAATAAATAAAAATGTTAAAAGTTTGTAAACCCCAATATTATCCAAAGGTTTGGTATCCCTTGATACAACAAGGGTTTATATAATAAGAAAATAAGATTGTAAAGTGGGGTCTTTACAATTCGTCTGAAAACATATTGACATTCGTTCATAATAGGAGTAATTTTTGTTTTGGTATTAAAAAATTCAGTGAAAAAGCTAAGTTTTTGTCGAACGATGTAAAGAGATATAATCTACGATGAAAGCTTAATTAAAATAGGGACTGAAAAAATACATAACGAGTCCTTATAAAGGTTAATAAATTGGATGGAGGCTTTACCGTGATTAAAAGGAAAAAAGACAAATTTTCTGAAATGTTGCTTGATATTGCTCAAAACCTAAAAGACTCAGCTGACTTTTTAGGCAACTTTGAATTAAACAATGTATCAGATTTAAAAGAATTCGCTAATGTATTAAAAGCATACGAATCAAAAGGTGACCAATATGTTCATACAGTAATTACAGAACTGAATAAAGCATTTATCACACCGATTGAACGTGAGGATATTTTACAATTAGCGATGAGTCTAGATGACGTATTAGACGGTATTGATAACTTTGCAGCTATGCTGGAAATTTACTCAATTGCAAAATTTGATGAGTATGTAAAAGAATTTGTGAAGAATATTCAAAGTTGTGCAGCTGAAATTTTACTAACAATTAATCTTTTATCTGAAAAGAAATTATCTCAAATCAGTGCACATGCAATTAAAATTAAAGAATATGAGTCGCAATGCGATATTTTATATAGAAGAGCGTTGAAGCAATTATTTTCTACATGTAAAGATCCAATTCAAGTAATCCAGTATAAAGAAATTTATGAAATATTAGAAGAGGTGGCAGATTACTGTCAAACTGTTGCTAATAATTTAGAGACAGTTATCATGAAGAACGCGTAAAGGGGCAATAAAATTGGATTCACTGTTACTTTTAACTATCCTTGTTGTCGTTGGAGCGCTTGCCTTTGATTTTATCAATGGCTTTCATGATACAGCAAATGCAATTGCTACGTCTGTTTCAACCAAAGCGTTAAAGCCTAGACATGCAATTATTATGGCGGCAACAATGAATTTTATAGGAGCAATGACTTTTACAGGAGTTGCAAAAACAATTACAAAAGATATCGTTGATCCATTTACACTTCAAAATGGATCAGTTGTAATACTAGCTGCGTTAATCGCTGCGATTGCATGGAATTTAATTACGTGGTATTACGGAATACCAAGTAGTTCGTCACATGCTATCATCGGTGCAATTGCGGGAGCTGCCATTGCAGCAGCGGGATTTGGTGCATTAAACTATGGCGGTTTTATCAAAATTATTCAAGCTCTTATCATCTCACCAATCCTTGCTTTTGTTGTTGGTTATATTGTATATACCATCATAAAGCTAGTCTTTAAACATAATAGTAATTTATCTAAGACTAACAAGCAGTTTCGTCATGTTCAAATCTTAACAGCGGCATTACAATCTTACACTCACGGAACGAACGATGCTCAAAAGGCGATGGGGATTATTACAATGGCCTTAATTGCAAACAATATGCAGAGCTCAACTGATATTCAGTGGTGGGTACAGCTCTCTTGTGCATTAGCAATGGGAATTGGAACATCAGTTGGTGGTTGGAAAATCATCAAAACAGTTGGTGGTAAGATTATGAAAATTCGTCCGGTTAACGGTGTAGCGGCAGACTTAACAGGTGCTGCGATTATTTTTGGAGCGACGTTTATTCACCTACCAGTTAGTACGACGCATGTTATTTCATCATCAATTCTTGGTGTTGGTTCAGCTCATCGTATTAAAGGTGTTAAATGGGGGACGGCACAGCGTATGTTAATTACATGGGTTATTACGTTGCCAATCTCCGCTACGTTAGCAGCAATTGCGTATTTCATCTTAGATCTATTCTTTTAAAGAAGCTCAATTCCTGAGCTTCTTTTTTAGTTATCTAAACGAAAGGTTAGATTTTAGGCAGCCGTTTAAGTTCTAGCTTGAAAAAGAGCGTGAAAAAGAGGACAATAAACATGATAGTTACGAAGGTACGTAGGGCGCTATGCGTTTAAATAAAAATAGAAATAAGGTGAATTCCTTAGAAAGTTAGAAAGGTGGTATATGATTGCGAGATCAAGATGAAAGCATGGTAGCAGAGTTGGAAAGGTCGCTTCGACATATTGAAGCAATCATTAAACAAAAAGGTAGAGAAATTTTGGGGCAGTATTCGATTACTCCGCCCCAATTTATTGCATTGCAGTGGTTGTTTGAGCGTGGTGATATGACAATCGGTGATTTGTCTAATCGAATTTATTTAGCCTGCAGTACCACAACTGATTTAGTAGATCGTATGGAAAAGAACAAATTGGTGATGAGAGTAAAAGATCCAAAAGATAGACGAGTTGTTCGTATCCATCTGCTTCCAGAAGGAGAGCGGATTATTGAAGAAGTAATTTATAAAAGAAGAGGTTATCTAGAAGGTGTACTAAGTGACTTCTCAGAAGAGGAAATAAAAGATCTTCAAGGTAAATTAAAGAGATTACATGATGAAATGAAAGAAAAATGAGGCGATTTTTGTGAGTAGACCAATAGGTGTTATTGATTCAGGTGTAGGTGGATTAACTGTTGCGAAAGAGATTATGAGACAGCTTCCGAAAGAACAGATTATGTATATCGGAGACACAGCTCGCTGTCCATACGGGCCCCGACCCAGTGAAGAAGTGAAAGCTTTTACTTGGGAGATGACGAACTATTTAGTAGAGCGTAATATAAAGATGCTCGTCATTGCCTGTAATACAGCCACGGCTGTTGTACTTGAGGAGATTCAGCAGCAGTTAGATATTCCTGTACTTGGAGTCATTCAACCTGGTTCTCGTGCAGCGCTTAAAGTGACGAAAAATCACAAAATAGGTGTCATAGGGACAAACGGTACGGTCAAGAGTCAGGCGTATACACATGCTCTTAAAGCTTTGCATAATCGAGTAGAAGTAGATAATCTAGCCTGTCCACTATTTGTACCGTTAGTCGAGAGCGGTAATTATGAAAGTGACGAAGCTTTACAGATTGTAAAGGAAACGCTAAAGCCGTTGACTAACACGGATATTGATACGTTGATTTTGGGATGTACTCACTACCCGCTGTTACGACCCGTTATTCAACAGGTAATTGGAAGTGGTGTCCAGCTGATAAGCTCTGGTGAAGAGACAGCTATTGAGGTGAGCGCTATCTTATCTTATAGTAATTTACTAGCATCAAACGGTGAATTACCTGAGCATCAATTCTTCACAACAGGATCAGTTGAACTTTTTCAATCTATTGCATCGAAGTGGTTTGAGCATCCGGTGTATAACGTAAATCATATTGTTTTATAATCTACACAAAAGGAGCAGTGAGAGGTCGCTGCTCCTTTCGTATGAAAAAATAAATTCCTTCGGTCTAAAATAAAAAAAGGCTCGTATACATAATAGTACAAACCGTCTGAGGAGGGGAAGAAATGTCTAAAAAGACAAATCTTATCATGGTGTCAGCAGTGGTAGCTACATCGGTACTATTATCGGGATGTGGGATGTTTGGCGGTGAAAAAACGGCAGAAATTGATCCACCAAAAGATGTCACCTACGTTAAAGATGAAAAAGCATTGGAAACTGAAGGTAAAGTAGCAAAAGAAGGAAGCAATCAGAAGAAAGAAGCAGCAAAGTCTAAAGCTGAAAATAAAACAGAAGTTTATTTGATTGATAAAAACGGCTACGTTGTGCCTCAAACATTAACTATGCCGAATGAAAAAGGTGTTGCGAAACAATCGCTTGAGTATTTAATTGAAGGTGGAGAAGTTTCAAATCTCTTGCCAGATGGTTTCCGAGCGGTGTTGCCAGCGGATACTCGCGTGTTAGGAACGAAATTAGAAAAAGACGGAACGATGATTGCTGATTTTTCACCTGAGTTTGCCAACTATAAAAAAGAAGATGAACTTCGTATTTTACAAGCAATTACCTGGACACTTACTCAGTTTGACGGGGTAGAAAAAGTTAAGCTTCGTATTAATGGCTATGATAAAGATACAATGCCAGTTAATAACACGCCGATTAGCGAAGGATTAAGCAGAGCGGATGGTATTAACTTTGATAATTCAGGTGTTGTGAATATTACTCAAACAAAGCCGGCTACGGTTTATTATTTAGCTCAAAACGGGAAGCACACGTACTACGTTCCTGTTACGAAACGAATCAAGGTGAATGAAAGCGATATGTATACAGCTATTGTTAATGAATTAGTGGAAGGCCCATCAGCTTCTTCAGGGCTTGTTACAGACTTTAATCCAGATGCGCAGCTTGTATCTAAGCCGAAATACGCGGACGGTGAGCTAACGTTAACGTTCAATGAAAATATTTTTGGTAATCTGAAAGGAAGCAAAGTATCTCAACAAGTACTAGATTCACTTGTCCTTTCATTGACAGAGCAAACAGGTGTTGAAAGCGTTGCGATTAAAGTGGACGGTAAGAAGACGTTAACGAATGAAGAAGGGAAAAAATTAACTGAACCGGTGTCTCGACCGAAAAATGTGAATACAAAAAGTTTCTAAAAAGGTTTTTCACTATATTGATGATAAACATAAGAAGGAGACTGAGACGTAAGTAGTTCAGCCTCTACTATACCTGAACGATTGAGAGTTCATAACTTTTAATCGTTCAGGTTTTTTGGTTGATTGTGAAAACAATGTTGGAAACAGGGTGGAATGGAGCGTAGGACACTCGACTCCTGCGGGAAAGAGAGGGAAAACGGAGATCCCGCAGCGCAGCGAGGAAGCTCAGGTTCCTCCCCGCGGAAAGCGAGTGACCGTAGCGCAATGGAACGAACGTGTTGAGACAAATCAAAGAGATGGGAACAGCTAGTGTTCGTCTTTTAGAAGCCATCATTTTGTTATGTCCCAAACTCTTTTCTTATTCGATAGGTATGCTTGTTAATGATA
>NZ_KQ758671.1:0-30112 GCF_001457055.1 Priestia veravalensis
AGCTCATGCAAACTTTCGACTTCTTGTAGCTGTGCAAAAAGGAGTAATTTTAGAAATGAGTCTGTTTTTAGTTTTTTCGTATAGTAATCTAATTTCAACGTTTTCACGGTTTCTTCAAAAAGTTGAAGATTTATTGGTGAAAACCATTGTCCAAATGAAGTTTTTCGTGTAATCTTGTCCATGAGTTGGTCCTTTTTTAGTGGATTTGGACGGGTTACCACCTGACTTATCCATTATAAAGGACTTTTTCTTTGCACAAAATAATAAAATTGAACATTTTGAGTATTTTTAATAGTGAAAATAAATTAATGCAACACTAGTGTTGAAATATAATTAAAATAAAGTATACGGTAGAATCGCCAAGAAAGATGTTCATTGCAATTTCTAGCGAAAGACCTTTTACAGACCAAACTTCTGCTTCGATAAATGCGTAAACAACACTCATGAATAAGTAAGGAACTAATAAATACTGTACCCTCTTCTTAATAAAACCTTTTGGTACATTTACAGGATAACTTTTTGCTAATAAAAATTCAGAAATAAAAACAAAAACCGGTGTTCCAAACAATAGAGATAAATAGATTACCTGCCTTATTTCAGCAGAAATCCCTAGCGCTGAATCGTCTGGTAAAAAATGCGATTCAGAAGTTTGAATGGCATGCCCGACTACAACTGCCAAACATGCGATAAACCTTAACCAAAAAAGTTCGTTAATTAACTTATTTTTCGACACGTAACTCCTCCTAGTGCATATTTAACTAAAAAAATACTTCTGTAGACATCGAACACCTACAGAAGTATCTATTAACACTTAGTAAATGAATTATTTCTCATTAATCCAATATTCAATTACTGCTTCTGCCCATGCTTTATTGCCTTTTATACTTGGGGCATCTTTCTCTTCTGTTAAGTAAGTTAACAATTCTTCTGATGTAGCTTTAGGCCATTTTTCCCAATGATTAATGTACTCATAGCCACTTTCATCTGCAAAAGCTTTGAGCTGCTCTGCTTCTTTCGGATAATTAATGGCATTATAGATTGGATGAGAAGGCTGAATAATTGTTACTAAATCATCTACTTGACTTTCTACTCGTGTCATAATAACAGACAAGTTATCCAACGTATTTGTAATACCAACTACTCCGTTATCGTTAGCTAGAAAAGGCTCAAAGATTAACACATCAGGCTGTGCAGCAATAATCTTTTCGTATGATTGATTCTTCACAAACTGTAGCGTTGTGTCCTGATCGTATTCTTGCACCTCTACAGTTATCAAATCAGAACCATATTTATTCATTAGCTCTTTTTCTACTAAAGCAGGCCAAGCATTATTTTCTTTTGATGTATCTTGAGAACCAACCATTACAATTTTTATTGGGTTACCAGTTTCACTAGCTACTTTTAACTTTTCTACTACTTCTTTAGATAAATTGCCTGTATAGCTAGCCCAATTCTTTTGAGGACTAGTTGATGAAGCTTGTGTTACAGGAGTTGGTGTAGCTATGGACTCTGCTGAGGTTCTTTCGTCCCAATACAACTTTCCTGCCACTAGCGTTCCTACAAATGCTAGGACTGCAATTACATTAATCCAAACTTTCATATGCGGTCTCCCTTACTAATTACTTTAATTTCTTTACCTATTATAATATAATTTTGTAGAATTTTTATAAAAAATGATTAAATTTGTCATTTTTTTTGGTAAAATGGAAGGATAATTGTGTATTTTGTCATACGCCAAAGTACATATCTTTAAATTTTTGGTAAAGGAAGCGTGAGAATGGAACAAGAACGCAGACGCAAAAAGCGCAAATCAAAAAAGAAAAAAGGATTTATAATCGCTCTATCAATTGTCCTTGTATTAATTCTTGGTATAGGGGTTTATGCCTTTACAGTCTATAACTCCGTAGCCAGTACACTTAATCGAACACACGAACCTCTTTCTCGTACAAAATCTGAAAAGCGAACAGAGCAAGTCAACTTCTCAGAACGTGACCCTATTTCTATTCTTTTACTTGGTGTAGATCAACGTGGTGCAGATAAGGGACGGTCCGACTCTCTTATCCTATTAACTGTTAACCCAGATAATCAGTCTGTTAAGATGGTAAGTATCCCACGTGATACACGCACTGAAATTGTAGGTAAGGGGAAAGAGGATAAAATTAACCATGCCTATGCCTTTGGTGGGGTTGATATGTCCATTAAAACTGTTGAAAATTTTTTAGATGTACCAATTGATTACTATGTACAAGTCAACATGGAAGGGTTCCAAGATATTGTTGATGCAGTTGGTGGAGTAACAGTGAATAACACCTTAGATTTCACTTATGAAGGGCAACATTTTGCAAAGGGACAGCTTCAATTAAATGGGGAAGATGCTTTGAAATATTCTCGTATGCGTTATGAAGACCCACGAGGCGACTTTGGACGTCAAGAGCGTCAAAGGCAAATCATCCAAGCAGTTATTGATGAAGGTGCAAGCGTAAAGTCACTTACAAACTATGGAAGTATTTTAGATGCAATTGGTGATAATGTCAAAACAAACTTAACATTTGATGAGATGAAAGATATTCAGACTAATTATAAAGATGCTCGTCATAATTTAGAACAGATTCAGCTAGACGGATCTGGTAGTAAAGCAAGCGATGGTATTTATTACTACCACGTATCTGAAACAGAACGTACAGAGGTTTCAAACCTATTAAAAGAACAACTAAATATTAAGTAATAAAAAAGATGCGATAGATTAATCTATCGCATCTTTTTTATTACTTATAGTTTCAAAACTAAAGACTTTGGGTACCTTTTAATTAGTGCCGTAATAATAATAATAATGCCCACCGTCTTCAATTTTACGATTATTTAAAATAACGCCTAATAAACGTGCTTTTGCATTTAACAGCAATTCTTTTGCTTTTTGAGCAGCTTCTCGTTCAGTCTTACCACTACTAATTACTAAGATAGTAGCTTCAACTTTGTTAGCTAAAACTTGCGCATCCGTCACAGCTAATGTTGGAGGGGTATCAAATAAAATGAAATCGAAAGTCTCATACATTTCATCCAATAATGCATCCATATTTTTAGATGCTAATAGTTCAGATGGATTAGGTGGAATTGGTCCGCTTGTTAGTACTGAAAGATTAGGAATATTTGTTTCATGAACAGCATCTAATAGTTTAGCTTTTCTAGTTAAAACGTTTGTAAAGCCCACATAGTTCTCTAATCGGAAAGAAAAGTGAGCTGTTGGTTTACGTAAGTCTGCGTCAATTAAGAGTACACGCTTGCCTTGCTGAGCATAAACAATAGCCAAATTAGCTGCAGTCGTCGACTTTCCTTCACCCGGCCCTGAAGAAGTCATAACAAGTGAGCGAATATCTTCATCTAAGTTAGAAAACTGAATGTTTGAACGAACAGTACGATATTGTTCCGCAATCGGAAGCTTCGGATTTGTGTGCGCAACTAAACGACGTTTAGCGGTTAACGCTTTATCATTTCCCTGTTTCTTACGAACCAATAGACTCACCTCTTACTCTACTATGCTGTCCTGCAACACGACTTGATTTTGTAGTTGGCGCTGGGATATCTTCGATGTTCATAATTACCCCCATAACGGGTAAATCTAAATGCTTCTCAATATCATCTTCTGACTTAATCGTACTATCCATGTATTCTAGTAAAAGAACTAACCCAGTTCCTAACATTAAACCTGCAAGAACAGCTGCAGCAATGTTCAATAATGGTTTAGGGCTTACTGGGCCCATATCCTCTTTTAATTTTGCTTTCGAAAGTACGTTTACGTTATCTACATTCATAAGGCTTGAAATTTTATTTTTGAAAACTTCAGCAGTCGTATTTGCAATCAAAACAGCCTGTTTAGCAGATTGATCTTCTACAGATATTTCAACTACCTGTGAGCCAGGAGCATTTTCTACTGAAATTTGATCAATTAATTGATCAACAGTTTGATTTAAATTTAGTTTAGACTTAACTTCGTCTAGAATAGTAGGACTCTCAATAATAACACTGTAAGTATCTACCAATTGTATATCAGTTTGCACTTGATTGTTGTTATAAAGCTGTTGATCAGACTTTGCTTGGTTAACTAATATTTGAGTTTTCACTGAATACACAGGTGTCATAACAAAAAAGCTAACAACGGTCGCCATAATTGCCATAACAATTGTAATTAACCCAACTAACCAAAAACGTTTTTTTACAGTCTGAAACAATTCCTTTATATTAATTGTTTCTCCCATGATGACCTCCATATTAGGTATTAAAAACAGCACAAAATACATTATAATAGACCTAGATAAAATTATCTAGATAATTTTGTAATAATCCTATGTTTTGAAAAAGATATCAAATAAAGAATACGACTCTATCATAAGTATATTTTACCCTTTTTCCTGTATCGATAATAGTAATTATTTTACTGTTTATTTGCTTTTATTTATATCTGTGACGTAGTTGAAATACAAGGCCTGTTTTCACTAAAACTAACCTTAATTTATTTGCCATATTTAAATAACGGTTATTCATAAGGTTATTAAAACTAAGTTTATTAATTTGTTTTTGTATATCCTTTCGATATTTTCGATAGGCTTGTTTATCATCATAATATAACTGATTTAGCATATAGATATTAAAATAAAGTGAATTTAACAAGAAAAATTGGAATTCTTTTTGATAAGTTTTCTCATATAAATCTGAAGCAATAGATCGTTCGATTTCAGAAAGAACTTCAATATGATCAACTAGAGACTTATAGCTAGGCTTTTTAGTAATAGAACCTTCTCTTTGCAAATAATAATATAGGCTTTCATTAACAAAAGAAATGCCGTTAGCTTCCTTTAGCAGCTGCACAAGTGTTGGTGCATCTTCATAGAGCTTTCCTTTTGGAAAGAAGATATTATTATTAATCATTAAGCTTCGTTTAATGAGCTTATTCCAAGCATGACCATTAATTTCTCCGTTCCAAAATCTTTTAATACCTTCTTTATTATCAATAATCTCTTCTTCATTAAAGTCACATGTAAACATTGGCTCTTGTATACCCGCTTCATCTTCGTATGTAACTTTCGAGATAACAATATCCGCTTTTGTTTTTATAGCCTGATTATACATACGCTCCACCATATTAGGAGCAATGTAGTCATCACTATCAATAAACAAAACATATTCACCTTGGGCTTTTAACAAACCTTTGTTTCTTGTCTCACTAAGTCCTTCATTGTCTTTATTAATTGTTATAATATTATGATGTTCGGCGTACTGATTTATAATTTCTTGACTATTATCTTTGGACCCATCATTTATGACAATTACTTCTATATCAGAAAATGTCTGAGATAGAATACTATCCAAACATTTAGCTAAGTAAGTTTGAACATTATAGACAGGAACAACAATACTAACAGCTATACTCAATTGTTTCCTCACCTTTTATCCTTATAATTCTTATTTACATTACATTCTTTTTCTTAAAGAGTTTACTAGTTATCAAAGTATAAATAGACTGCGTGTATTTATCCTTTAAAATAAGCATCATGCCAACGTAAATAACACCCGATACTAAAACATAAAAAATAGTAGACATAAAATTAGAGCTAATAGATACAAACTCTCTACATATTATTACTGCAAAGATAATGAATAAGCTAGCTATTATATACTTGAAAAAACCATTTTTAAAGATATATGAGTAGCTAATAATCTTACGCAATAGAATTAATTGAACTAAGAAAATCAGTAGTTCTGTGCTTAAAGTTGATATAGCAGACCCTACTGCACCATACTTTGGTATCAAAAAAAGATTTAAAACAACATTTAAAATAGCACCTACAACTAAGGGAAGTGTATACTCTTTATTTTTATCCATAGGAATAAAATAAGTTGAGCCCAACATTACGCCAATTGCTTTAATAAAAATTAGAGGCACGAGAATCTGACTAATTATCGTACTTTTTTCAAATCCTGGACCTAAGAACCAAGGCATAAAATCACTTGATACTATAGCAAAAATAATGCAGATAGGTAAGACGACAAAACTAATAATAGAAATGCTTTGATTAATTAAGCGACTTATTTCACCCATATTCCCTTTCTTTATAATTTGAGCTGCTTTTGGGAGCATAACAGCACTAAATGCCGTCACGATTGTAACTAATACATTAATAATTTTTTGACCTTGCTCATATAAACCAACTTCTTCCGTAGTAGAGAAAATCCCTAGCATAATTTTATCAGTAAGCATATAAATCATGATAGAGAAACCTGCCATGAATAAAGCAAGCATACTTACCGAGTGCTGTTTTATTTTATTCATTGAGACTTTTGTAAATGAACCTACTATGGATTTTAAGTTAATCCACATAAAAATGTTACCTAGCAAGATTGATAAACTTAGGATCAACACATAGATATAAACATCATTCTTATCTTTAACAAAGATAAAAACACTAATAAATCCAAGGGATTTAACTAATATATTACGATACAATATTTTTTTGAATTGCTCCATTCCTTGGAAAAACCAATTGATATCTAGCATATAAGCAAGTAAATTCAAAGCTTGTAAATAAAAGATAAATTTATAGTCAAAGTAACTATAAGTTAAAATGAAATAGATAACTGTTGCAATCAACAGTAATGAGAAGCGGATAAAGAATATCTCGCTAAAAATATGACTAAGCTTTTTCTTTTCATCCTTTACCTTAGCTGTTTCTTTTGTGCCGTAAAGCTCTGAACCTAAGAGAGCCAAATTAATAAATAACATGACAATAGATGTTGTGTAACTAACTACTCCAATTCCCGATGCACCTAATACCCTTGAAACATACGGAATTGTTAACAGTGGTAAAAACAGTAGTATAAACTGTTGCAAAATTACATAAGAAATATTTTTTGATGTTGAACTCATTTTGTTTCACCTTTCAAGGTACCCATTCAGTAATACAAGAAGTTCCTACTCAAATCAAACACGATCTTTTAATTTTTTTGCAGGAATTCCTCCAACAATTGTGTATGGGGCTACATCTTTATTTACAATCGCACCAGCTGCAATAATTGCACCTTTACCAATTGTGACACCTTTTAAAACAACTACGTTAGCGCCTAACCATACGTCATCCTCAATAATAATGTCAGCATCATGCCATGGGTTTTCTCGAACCAAATATTCTCTAGATGTTCCATGATTAGAAGCAATTAGTTTAACTGAGGGACCAAACAAAACATCATTTCCGATAGTAATTCTTCCTTTGGGTGCCCCCCATAGCAGACAACCGTTATTGACAAACGTATTGTCTCCAATGGTAATGTTTTGTGGTTCTTTAATTAATACATTATAGTAAATCCTTGTTCCTTCTCCTCTTTGAACTTTGGCCATTCGTAAAGAGTTTAAAGTAAAATAAGCAATGGATACGGCTAAATTTTTAATAACTCTCAAAATAACTTTCATAATCTTTACCTTCCTATTTTCGCTATATTTATAGAAGTGATTGATATAACTTCATATGCTCATCAACAAATCGTTCTATTGAATATAGAGAACTTTTCTTGTAACCTGCCTCAATCATTGCTGTACACATCTCCGGATGATTGACTAATTCTATAATAATATTTGCTAGCTCTTGTGAATCTCCCTGTTGAAACAACTTACCCGCTCCAGAGACAACATCCGTTAATCCTGTTACATCACTTCCTATCACAGGAATACCACTTGCCATTGCTTCAACTACTACTAGCCCAAATCCTTCAAAATGAGAAGATAATACAAATAAATCGGCTGCTTTAATAATATTCGGTACATCTTTTCTAGGACCAAGTAGATGAACTTGACTCTCTAAATTATTCTGCTTAATCATTGCTTCATATTCTGAATATTTTTCTCCTCCACCTACAAATACGATATGCATATTTCGAGGGAGCTTAGATGCCGCTTGAATAACGGTTTTATGATCTTTCTGCTCTGTTAAACGCGCTACCATTACAATTATTTTATCTCCGTCTTGATAGTTAGGAATAATATCTTTTGGATTCAATGGGGACGCAACAGTTAACTTCTTCAAATCAATTCCATTTTCGATTACTGAACTCTTTGGCTTAACATCGCTAACCCATGTGATCAGTTCACTTAATGTCCCCTCACTAATACATACAATGTGACGATAGTTTCTATATATGAACTTATCAAGATATTTAAAAACTTTCTTTTCTCTTCTTCGGTTTGAAGTATTATGTTCAGTTGTGATAAAGACAGGTGGTTTTTTAATTAAATTTTTTAATAAACTGACCCAATACTGCGACGGGAAGGTATGAGAATGGACAATATCATATGAATTCTGTTGAATTAATCTTTTTAACTCTAAGATTTGCAAGGGACTATAAATCTGTTCAACTTGACTATAAATTATGTTGATGCCTTTAGACTTTAAGATCTCCTCAAAATTACCTTCTGAACTTTTTTTTAATACAAAGACTTCAGATTCCACTTTTTTTTCAACAAACCTTGGCAAAGAATCTGTTAATAGTGTCTGTGCCCCGCCAATATCTAAGGAGTTAATTACATGTAACACTTTCATTACTTTCATCGTTCCTTTAATTAAATATTTTTTTGTATTCTTTCACCATATTTTCCACATCATATTCTAAAGCCTGCAACTTATACTCTTGTTGAATCTTATTATATAACTCTTTATCACTCAAAAGCTTGAGAACTGCTTTTTTCATCTCTTCTTCACTATCGCTTAGTAGTGTGTTCTCTAATACGATTTCTCCATTAAACTGTGGTGTGAGAACTCCGTATTTACAAACCTCGTATTTATTAATAATTTTATAAATATCCTTAGCTTCATCAATAATTTCTCTAGGTCCAGATTTACAGTCTGTAGAAACAATAGGAGTTTCACAAGCTAAAGATTCAATTAAAACATTTGGGAAACCTTCATATAAAGAACTCATAACAAAAAGGTCTGAATTTCTTATAAACTTATAAGGATTAGATTGAAAGCCGAGAAATTTTATAGAATCTTGTACATTTAATCTTTCAGCTAAAGTTTTTAAACTCTGTTCCATCTCCCCTTGACCTAAAATTATGAGCTGAATAGTTGGTATTTCTTTCTTTAATTCAGCTAAAATTCGAATTAAATGCCAATGCCCTTTTGCATACGTCATACGCCCTACATTGATAAGAGTTACTTTATCTGTAAATAATTGTTGTTCTTCTTCTGTTAAACTTTCATATGAGCGATTAATAATTTCAGAAATTTTATGAGGATTATAAATTACTTCTATATTGCCTTTTATATTATAGTTTCCAATAAAATCTTCTTTCATTACTTTTGAAATAGCTACTAAGTGATCAGGCTTAGTATAAAACTTTTTTATTAACACGTCGTATACTCTCCCAAAGAAGCCCCATGTTTTATTCTCTATTGACTTTATATTATGTTCCGTACATATTGTTTTATCATTTTGTTTTGAAACAATATTAATGATATTAGCAGCCACTCCAAAGCTAATAACAATATCAAAATGATGTTCCTTTTTTATCTTTTTGACGATATTAATTCGATCTAAGAAAACTTTTGCTTTACCTACTTTGCTATCACCCTTTGGGCATACCCTTAACACTTCAGCATTTGTTTCGAATCGAATATCACTGTTAGAGTCTAAAAGAATTAAATATTGCTGATATGAATCTCCCAAACCCGACATAATATTTGACGCAACTTTTGGCATTCCACCTTCTTGAAAATCCGGTAATAAAAAGGCTATTTTCTTCATAATCGTTTTCTCCTAAACTTAGCATTAAGCACCTGAATATAATTCATCGTAGCTTTGAAGCATTTTTTGAATTGTAAAGTTGTCTAAGAAATGCTGATACGCATTCTCAGACATTTCTTGTAATCGCTCTGGGCTAGTTAGTAGCTGTCTCAACTTGTTACTTCCTTCTTCAATATCGTGTAATTGATACAAGAAACCATTATAAGCATCTACAACTAGCTCATTGTTCCCTGTCACATCAGAGGCTAATACTGGTACTTTAAAAGCCATTGCTTCGATTAGCGCATACGGTAAACCTTCATACAAAGAAGTTAAAAAGAATAGATCTGCTACTTCTAATATTTTATAGGGGTTATTCATAAATCCAGGCAATATAATGTTTTTCCCTAAACCTTTACTTTTTACATACTCCCTAATTTCATTTAAATATTGGCCATCGCCTACATAGGTATATTTAATATTAGGAAATTCACCAAGTAATTTTTCTACTATTTTAATAGCTTCCCATGGATTTTTTTGATCATCCATTCTGGCAATTGTTACAATGTGAAATTCACTTAATGTACTCTTTTGATAATCTCGAGGAGAATTCATACCATTATAGACAATAACAGATTTTTCTCTTTTTAAGATTCGGTGTTTTACAGCTTCTGCTTCTTCTCCTTTAGATACATGCACGACTTTTGATGTGAATGTTGAAGCTAACACTTTTTCAATTACCGTAAATAAGGTCTTTTTTTTGGTAGAAATTTTAGGGCTTTGAATAATATAACCATGGGGTGTGTAGTAAATATCTTGAACCCCAGCATACTTGGCTGCTACTCTTCCTAACACACCGGCTTTCGAACTATGACAGTGGACGATATCTGGTTTAATATTTTTAAGGAGCTTTGCTGTTTTTCGAAACGCGATAAAATCTTTGGAGAAACTAATTTCTCTTTCCATTTCAGCAACAGCATAAAAAGAAACGTTAGTTAATCGCTCTTTTGCTTCTGCAAAAATTTCATCTATTCGATTCACACCATGTATAACGTGAACATCATATTTATCTTTGTCAATGTGATTCAACAAGTCTACTAAATGTTTTCGGACGCCTCCACCAAGCGCTTCACAAATATAAGCTATTTTAATTTTTTCCATTTGATTCTTCATATCCTTTTGACACATAAGTTGTGATGTTTTTTCTTGTAACATAAATAATACTTATAAAAAAGAAATAAATGATTAGATAAACACTTGCATACCAAACATACAAAAATAAAGCACTAATCAACGTAAATAATAAATAATAGAATGAAGCATCACACAACACTTTAGTCAATTGAGCATCTTCTAGCTTCAACTCTAGTGCCTGATTACTTAACTTTCTAAAATTCTTTTGAGTCTTAATAACATAGGCAATAACTAGGCCTACGATAATAATGCCAAACTGTGCAGTCCATCCTAATAACACACTCATGATGGGATATTCTTTCTTTTTTACAAAACTAAAATATTCACTATTGTGTTTTGCCCATTCTGGAAGATTATCAAAGATAAAATATGTATGGTATTCCCATCCAATTCCAAAGATAAAATGCTTAAGCGAAACAATTAATAACGCAATCATACTTCCTGACCTGTTAGAAACAGAGTTTCCTTCTTTATTTAAGAGGAAATCGTTTAACGTTTGGACTAAGTAAACACTTTTAAAATTAAAGATTAAAACTAGTAAGGTGGCTAACACAACAGAAGAAATCAAAAACAGCTTTTTAAGTTGACTAAGATCCTTCATTAAAACAAGTAAGATAACTGCTGCAAATAGAAAACCTGAGGTAGTTTTAGCCATAAGCATAAGAACTAAAATCATGGCTAACGTAACATACAAAACGCTAGTTTTTTCATAATTTTTAAAGAAAACATTATAATTGTTCTTTATTGAAGCTAAAATAAACGGAACAAAAATAACGAAGAATTGAGTCGCCAAGTTAGAAGCTTCTTCTGTTAAACCGTTAATCCTTGAAGTAGTCTGAACATAGCTTCCAAGTTTGTAAAAACTATTTTCACTTAAGTTGGCAACTTGTCCACCCCAACGAGCTTCAACAGTACTTCCAAATAACCTTAAAAGGGAATCTAAAGGACCTGGCATAAAAATATAAGCTAATTGAATAAAACAAACGACTAACGATAAAATTAAAGCGATCCAACCGCCTGTAAGAAACTTTTTAATATCATTGGTCCCATGAACATTTAGTCGTACGACTACGTAATGCACCATAATTGCTGCAGCGAAGCTACAAAAAGCAATAAATGTTTTAATTGGGCTCTTATTGTATTGAGGTATATCTATTCGATAATGACTAAGCATCATACTGGCAAACTGTATGATTAATGCGATTCCAATAAACGCAAGAATATTTTTATTAACAATGTTTTTAGGAATATCACCTTTTGATTGTAATAATGCTAAACAGATAAACAAAATAAAGATATAAATCTGTATTCGGTTTCCATAATAGACAGGAAAGTTAATGGATAGATATTCAGCAATAAAAAGTGATATAGGCCAAATTAAATATTTCATCCTTAAACCTCATCAACTCAGTATAATATTAGATTACTATTTTACTTTACTCTAAAAATAGCTTTACCGAGATAAATAATTAATTTTATCTCGGTAGATTTGCATATATATGTGTATCAAACTTGCTTAGATAAGACTGTTTGTCTATGCCAATTCCATGCGCTTTCAATAATATCTGTTAAACTAAACTTAGGCTCCCACCCCAGCTCAGCTTGAATTTTTTCTGATGAAGCAACAAGCTTTGCAGGGTCCCCTGCTCGACGTTCTACATACTGAATTGTAGCCGTTCTTTCCGTTACTTGTTCGCATGTTTCAATTACTTCTTTAACAGAAAAACCATTGCCGTTTCCTAGATTATAGATAGCCGTTTTTTTCTTTTCTTCTAGCAAAGCTTCTAACGCCAGGATATGGGCGTTTGCTAAATCGGTTGCATGAATGTAATCACGAATGCAAGTACCATCAGGAGTGTTATAATCTGTTCCAAAAACCGAAATTTCTTCTCGTTGTCCTAATAAATGTTGCAAGATAATTGGAATTAAATGTGTTTCTGGATCATGGCTTTCACCAATCGTTCCTGAGTGGTGTGCACCTGCTACATTAAAATAACGTAAAACAACATAATTCAGCCCGTAAGCAGCTGAAAAGTCTTCTAGAATATGCTCGACCATTAATTTTGTTTTTCCATATGGATTAATTGGATTGTTAGGCTGGCCTTCATCAATTAAATCGACATTGGGTGTGCCGTACGTTGCAGCTGTAGAAGAGAAAATGAAATTCTTTACATTATGGTCTACCATTGCCTTTAATAAAGTTAGCGTTGCTGATACGTTATTTTCATAATATTTATAAGGGTTCTCAACTGATTCTCCTACTAAGCTGTTTGCAGCGAAGTGCATTACAGCCTTAATTGGATACGTTGAGAACACTTCATCTAATACACTACGATTTCCAAGATCACCTTCAACAAATACTGCTCGATCGTCAATTAAGCTTTTAAAGCCGGTGCTTAAATTATCTAATACAACAACTTTCTCTTTTTCTACTAATTCTTTTACTAGATGGCTACCTACGTAACCAGCTCCACCTACTACCAAAATCATGATCTTGTCTTCCTTCCTTCAATACATCATCTCAATAAATAAAATTCTTCTAAGAAAAAAGGGGCTGTCCCTTTTAATATGCCCCTTTACCTGTTACAACCATTAAAATTGTATTTATAATAATTTTGAAGTCTAGTTTGAATCCTTGGTGATCAATATAGTAAAATTCTAAATCTGCTCGCTCTGGATATCCAACATCACTCCGACCACAAATTTGCCAGTATCCAGTAACACCTGGTTTTACTGTTAAAAATTCATCAAGTCGATGACTATATTCTTTCAATTCCTCTACGATTACGGGTCTAGGCCCCACTAAGCTCATATCACCTTTTAAAACGTTGATTAATTGAGGTAATTCATCTAAGCTTGTTTTTCTTAGAAATTGACCGACTTTTGTAATTCTCGGATCTTCATGGGGTTCTAATTTATAGTTATTTTGCAAATACTTTTGATAAAGAGCTCTGTCATTTTTCAATACTTGTTCTGCATTTACAATCATTGATCGAAACTTATACATTTTAAAAGTGTTTCCACCTTTACCTACTCTTGTTTGACCAAAGAAAACTGGACCTTTATTATCACCATACAAATATAATAGACTAATTAATAAGAACACGGGTAAAGTAAGGAGAAGTCCAGCTGATGCACCTAAAATATCAATACCTCTTTTGACAAAGTAATAAAGAAAGCTTTGTTGTTTTTGGAATGTCGCTTGGTTAATTTGTACTGTCTCTACTTTTTTAGATGCTGGTTCTGCCATTTTAGTTAACCTTCGCTGCTTCGTTTTCCATCACTTTAGTTAAGAATTTCAGAAGTGGAGCCTTTAATTCTTCATCTTGTAAAGCGAATTCGATTGAAGTTTCAATAAACCCTAGCTTTTCACCAACGTCATAACGTTTTCCTTCAAAGTCATAAGCAAATACTCGTTGGATTGTATTGAGCTTTTGAATAGCATCTGTTAATTGAATTTCTCCGCCTGCACCGATTTCTTGCTCTTCTAAGAACGTAAAAATTTCCGGAGTAAAGATATAGCGACCCATAATTGCCAAGTTGGATGGAGCTGTTCCTGGCACTGGCTTTTCAACAAAGTTTTCTACTTGATAGCGACGCCCTTCGCTTCCAGATGGATCTACGATACCGTAGCGATGTGTTTCGTTATCAGCAACTGTTTGAACCCCAATCACGGAAGATAAAGTTTCTTCATATTGATTAATAAGTTGACGTAATCCTGGTGTTTCAGCTTGTACAATATCATCACCCAGTAACACGGCAAACGGTTCGTCTCCAATGAAGTTACGCGCACACCACACTGCATGTCCTAAGCCTTTTGGCTCTTTTTGACGGATATAATGGATATCAATATTTGAAGATTTACGTACTTTCTCAAGCAGCTCTATCTTGCCTTTTTCTAATAAGTTCTGTTCTAGCTCTGGCGCGTAATCAAAATGATCTTCGATGGCTCTCTTTCCTTTTCCGGTTACAATAATAATGTCTTCAATACCAGATTCTACTGCTTCTTCAATTATGTATTGAATTGTTGGCTTATCAACGATTGGTAACATTTCTTTTGGCATTGCTTTAGTAGCAGGTAAAAATCGAGTGCCTAATCCTGCTGCTGGGATAATAGCTTTACGTACTTTTTTCATAAAATATGATCCTCTTTTCTATATATTCTTTTTACGTAATTCAATTGCTCTATTTATAAGGTGTTAAATTAGCAGTAGTTGTTCTAAAGAAGCATCTTGTTTAATATAGCGGAGCGTTTTTTTATACGCTTAGAGAGTGAATTAAATCTATGCATAAAAACACTTCTCCCCACTTTAAAATATCCCCAAGAACTTCTTTTTCTTAATCTTTTCTGGTGACTCCCTATAGCACGCATTTCCTTTAATAATTGAATCAGCATTGTCTTGAAAGAGGTATAACATGTCTATCCCATATTCCTTTTCAATCATGTCTGCTGCTTCTGCCATACAAAAACGACGACCTGAAGTGTTATGCGCATCTGACGCAATTACATGGGTTAAGTTCGCTTCAATTAAATTTTGAGAGAACTTTTTAACCTTCTTTCCAAAACGGCCAGTTAAACTAGCAGCTGTTACTTGAGTCAATGCACCTTTATTAACCAGGTTATATAAAATATCTGGATCTTCAATTAAACGGCTGTTGCGCTCAGGATGAACAATAATTGGAGTTAACCCTTCAGACTGAATGTCAAACAATAATCGTTCTGTAAATCGAGGCACTTGACTAGAAGGAAATTCAATGAAGAGATATTTGTTTGTGTTATTTAATGTTAGTATTTTATTAGAATGATACTCTTCTACCATTTCACCATAAATACGTGATTCCTGGCCTGGTAATATAACTAGTGGAATTTGCTGAATTTGCAATTCTTTATTTAAGATTTCAACTTTTTTAACAATTTGTGCTTTTTCATTAATATACTTTCCATTTTGGTGGTGCGGCGTAGCGACAATTGTATGGATTCCTTCTGATACAGCCTGTCTTGCCATTGACAAACTGTCTTCCATTGTCTGCGCTCCGTCGTCAATTCCAGGCAATATATGACAATGTAAGTCAATCATTCTATCATTCCTCCCAAAGACCTAAAAAGCAACTTTAATATTAGCATAGTGTACCTATAGGTTCAATGTCTTATTTTGTCGGAAAATATCAAAAGTTTTTTTATAACGTTTCCATGCCTATTTTCGTACTTCAAATACTTCTTGAATCTATATCAACTATTTGTATAAAAATTATAACAATGTAATTTTTTAAGACATGTCTAGTTATATATTCTTGTATCTTAATATACAATATAAAGAAAATATTAACATATGATCCAACGATGTCCTTGACATATATCATAAGTTTCATGGTTATTAATTAAATTTGTTACTCGAGAAAAGTCTATTTCTACAGATTTGCCTACAAAGATTTTAGGAAAAACCGCTTCATCATGTACTTCATCTTTTCCTAAAAGTTCTTCATACATTTTCTCTCCAGGTCGAATGCCTGCATATTTAATTCCAATTTCTTCTTCCGTATAGCCTGAAAGCTTAATAAGGTTCTTCGCTAAATCAACAATCTTAACAGGCTCACCCATATCTAATACAAAAATTTCTCCACCTCGAGCAAGTGCTCCCGCTTGCATAACGAGTCTAGAAGCCTCTGGGATTGTCATAAAGTACCTTGTCATATCAGGATGTGTAACCGTAATTGGCCCACCTGCTTGAATTTGTCTTTTAAATAACGGGATTACGCTACCACGACTACCAAGAACATTTCCAAAACGAACGGCTACAAACCTTGTCTGACTGTGCTTGTCCAAATCTTGAATGACCATTTCGGCAATCCGCTTCGTAGAGCCCATAACATTCGTTGGGTTAACCGCTTTATCCGATGAAACTAACACAAAGGTACTAACTGAGAATGTATCTGCAGCCTCTGCCACGTTCTTTGTACCAATAACATTATTTTTCACAGCTTCTTTTGGGTTATATTCCATTAAAGGAACATGTTTATGAGCAGCAGCATGATAAACAACATCTGGTCGATATTGATCCATTACGTTAAAGATTCGGTGGCGATCTTGGATGTCAGCAATAAGTGGAATAATTTCAAATTCATCTTTGTATTGATTTTTCAATTCCATATCAATCGTATAAATTGAATTTTCCCCATGACCAAGAAGTAAAAGTTTCTGTGGTTTAAATTTACTTACTTGTCGGCAAATTTCGGAACCAATAGATCCTCCTGCTCCCGTAACAAGAACCGTTTTACCGCTTAGCTTTTTCGATATACTTTGAATATCCAGCTCTACTGGGTCACGGCCTAACAAATCTTCCACCTGTACGTCGCGGAACTGATTGACAGATACTTTCCCAGTAACTATATCCTCTATCATTGGCATGATTTTTGTTTTTGCTTTTGTCTTACTACACTCTTGATAAATTTTTTGAATTTCATTCTTACTGAGTGAAGGAATTGCAATAATAATATGGTCAATCTCCTTATCACTTACAATTTCAGGAATATCTTCTGTTTTCCCAAGCACCGTTACTCCATAAATTTGAAGCTTCTGTTTTGTGGGATCATCATCTATAAAACCGACTGGTTGCAGTTCACTATCGTTGCTTTTTAATAGCTGACGCACAAGCATGGTTCCTGCTGAACCTGCTCCAATAATAAGTGCGTTCTTCTTCGTTATGTTTGACTTAATAAAGCGATCTCTTACGATTCTCCAAGAAAAGCGAGAACCCCCGATAAGACACATATGTAAAAGCCACGTGATAAATAACACTCGGACATAAACATTGCCGTTTACCAATAATTGAATAAGAGCTGTCGTTCCAAGAGAAAATGTAACAACTTTCACAATCATAACAAGCTCTCCAACACTCGCGTATTCCCAAGCCTTATGATACAAACGATAAATAAATGCAAATACATGGTGGCTTATAAGTAAGGTTAGAGAGCTAATGATAATCATTTCCAAACTATTAATGTTAAAGTAAGGAATTAAAACGTAGTATCCAATGAATATTGAAAATAAAACAATTAATGAATCCATTCCCATGAGCAGCGACACTCGTTTTGAATAAGCCAAATTCACACCTTCTTTACATAAAATTTTGTTACAAAAATATCTAATTAGATATTTTAATTTTTTTCTTTTTAACTGTGTCCTGTTTAAACTCCAAAGATTTCAGGAATTTAAATACAGCTACTTCTCTTTGTTTATTTTAAATTCATTACTTCTTTATTTTCTTCAACAAGTCGCTCCATAATTGTTAATAGCTGATTTTTAAGATCTTCATGCTGAAGAGCAAACTCAAGCGTCGTTTCAATAAACCCTAGCTTCTCCCCAACGTCATAACGTTTACCTTCAAAGTCATACGCAAACACACGTTGAATTTCATTTAACTTTTGAATTGCATCTGTTAATTGAATTTCTCCCCCTGCGCCAATTTCCTGTTGCTCTAAGAACATAAAGATTTCAGGCGTAAATACGTAACGTCCCATAATCGCTAGATTTGATGGCGCTGTGCCTGGAGCTGGTTTTTCTACAAATGTATTAACCTGATAGCGACGACCCTCGTTTGAAATTGGATCAACAATTCCGTAGCGGTGAGTTTGATTATCAGCAACTGTTTGAACACCAATGACGGATGATAGTGTGTCTTCATATTCGTTCATTAATTGGCGTAGTGATGGCGTCTCAGCTTGGACAATATCGTCTCCTAGTAGAACTGCGAACGGCTCGTTACCGATAAAGTTACGTGCACACCACACTGCGTGACCCAAACCTTTTGGTTCTTTTTGACGAATATAGTGAATGTCAACATTTGATGATTGACGTACTTTTTCAAGCAGTTCAAATTTCTCTTTTTCAATAAGGTTATTTTCAAGCTCTGGAGCGTAATCGAAATGATCTTCAATTGCACGCTTTCCTTTGCCTGTTACGATAATGATGTCTTCAATACCTGATTCGATTGCTTCTTCCACAATATATTGAATGGTTGGCTTATCTACGATTGGCAGCATTTCTTTTGGCATTGCTTTTGTTGCTGGTAAAAATCTTGTTCCAAGACCGGCAGCTGGAATAATAGCTTTGCGTACTCTTTTCATAATAATCCCCCTCTTTCTTATATCTATCATTTATTTTAACTATCATTCTGTAGACATATAAATGCTTACGAACAAGTTACAAGTTATAACTTATTCGTAAGCATTTATAATATTTTAGGGCATCTAACCCTCCCTCACACTATACTATCGACAACAAGTGTGTCTAAGGTGGTACTTATACACACCCACAGTACAGCCGAGTGTCTCCATTGATAATGGTTAGGAAACATCACCTTATATTTTCTCATTTCAAATATTCCTTTTTCTTTAAATGAATTGCTTGATTCAACATCTTTTGAATAATCACTAACTGTTCTAAAGATGCATCCTGCTTAATATACCGAATCGTCTTTTTTACATTCTTAGGAAGCTGATCAAATTGCTTCATAAGCACAATTCCTCCACTTAAAATATCCCAAATAATTTCTTCTTCACTTTCACCTTCTCAGGCGAATCTTTAAAACATGCATTTCCCTTCACAATCGCATCTGCGTTGTCTTGGAACAAATACAGCATGTCCACACCGAACTCTGACTCAATCACGTCATTTGCTTGCTCCATGTAGAAGTTACGCCCCGATACGTTATGAGCATCTGAAGCGATGACGTGCGTTAGATTGGCTTCTATTAAGTCTAGTGAGAATTTTTTGATTTTCTTTCCGAATCGTCCCGTTAGGCTTCCGGCAGTTACTTGAGTGAGAGCTCCTTTGTTAACAAAGTTATAAAGTAGATCTGGCTCTTCAATTAACCGACTGTTTCGCTCAGGATGAACGATAATTGGCGTTAAGCCTTCTGATTGAATGTCATATAGTAAACGTTCTGTATAACGCGGCACTTGGCTAGAAGGAAACTCTACGAAGACGTATTTTGACGTGTCGTTTAGGGTTAGTATTTTACCAGCCTGATAGTCCTCTACTAGCTCTCCATATATACGAGACTCTTGTCCTGGTAAAATAGTTAAAGGTATATTCTCGTCTAGCAGGCGGTTGTTCAGCTGCTGTACAAGTTCTAGAATGTCTTGTTTCTCATTTATGTACTTTCCGTTCTGGTGATGGGGCGTTGCCACGATGGTACGAATGCCTTCTGAAACTGCTTGTCTCGCCATTTCAATACTGTCATCAATCGTTTGCGCACCGTCGTCCACTCCAGGTAGTATATGGCAATGTATGTCAATCATTTCTTTACACCTTCAATCCTTCCAAAGTCCCGAAAATCTTTTTTAATGTTATCACAGCGACAAAACAGGTTCAATGAATTATTTTGTCGAAAAATATCGAATACAGATTTTGTGTCACTTCATGTCTTTTTTCGCCCTTAAAATAGGTCTTATGCTTTACTTTTACTGTCGAACTCTACGGCTAAATTATAGTCTATTTAAATAGTCCTAACAACCTGTTTTTACATAAAAATTCCTTTGCTAAAAGAATTATGTAAATGCAAACGGCTTTGTTATAGGGTTTAACAAGATATCTCTCTATTTTTTCTAGGAATCAAAATGACAACGTTTACACATTTGTAATAGAAGAAAGACGTTTTTAAATAAAAAGAACCACTTCTTTCCGACTTATATAATTAAGTCTTTCGATATAGTTCTATCGGTGTATGAATTCTCACCATTTTTCTTGCATTTACCTGTTGTTTTCCCTACTATAAAAGAATCTGGTAAAGAATAGGACGTAGTTATATGTTGAAACGAGTGTTATTAATTGGTTTACTGTTAGCCATTTCAAATTTTTCACATACGCCGCACTTAAAGGTGACGGACCCAGGCACGTGGCAAAATGAATCGGTATGGGATCACACGGCTACGCTTCAATCCATATTGGACCCAAGCGGTGAGTTTTTCACGCAGTATACATATGCGTTTGATACAGAGTTTGTTTTGCGAAAGATTGCTCATCTTTCTTTCTTTGGATTGCTAGCTCTGTTAATCTATTGGAACCTACCAAAAATGAAAGGACGCTTTGTCCTTGCGTGGCTCTTGCTTGCAGGATTTGCGTTTATGGATGAAGTTCATCAAGCATTTATCGTAGGGCGCGATGGGCGCATTATTGATGTGATCATTGATTCGATTGGCGGAGCGTTGTTTTTATATTTATATGACCGATTTAAGAAATCAAAAAAAGCGTAGCAAGAGTAATCTTGCTGCGCTTTTTCGTTTAGACAAATACCATTTTCATATTCTGAACAACATCTCTTCCAATCGAGTCATAAATCATCTTTTCTTTCTTCACGTCTTCCAAGCAATAGCAATTTCGTCCGTCTAGCACGATGGGGGTTCTCATAAGCTCAGAATAGCGCTTTCGCTCATGAATTAACTGCTCGTATGGTTCCCTTTATATAATGCATCATGAACCATGCTCATTCCTGTCTAGAAAGCAACTTTACAAAATCTTAGCAATCCGCACCTATCAGCTAACCCTACAACCGAATATGTACCCACTACTTACGAATATCGTGCTGTACGGTTAAAGCCTTTGATAGCTTTTCTTTTAAGCTGTGCCGAGAAAGTGACGTTGGAAGATAAGTTTGATCGTGAAAGTAGATGATCTGTGAAGCTTGTTTCGAAGAAGAAAGCGTCTGAGTAACGTCGATATGGGATAGAAAATACCAGCTGCACAAATGTGATGTTGGAGACTTTGTCGGAATGACAATGAGCTCGTTGGCTTTATCGATGACAAGCGGAGGTTCTTTCGTGAAGCCAAATCGTTTTCTGACGGCGTATAGTGCGCCCTCGAAGGTTGTGAGGTGCTGAATGCAAGATTCCATGAGTAGTTCTTTGCACGTTTTCGTGGAATAGTACTCGCCTTTCGCATCTACAATTTTTGTTTGGTACTGAAAGTGTTGAACTGGCTTCAACGCTTTTGTGTCAACGTTTATGACATAGTTTTCGTTTACTTCCATTTCACCAACCCCTTTACTTTTTTACTATTTTATAAAAAAGAGTTGTAAAAATCTAGTATTTTTTACTCAAAATTCATAATTATTAGTTTAATTATAAAAAAGCAGAAAGCTACCGCCTTCTGCTTCTTACTCTTATAAATACGGAAGCGTCTCTTTCAACTTTTTCCTAGCTGTTTTCCCCCAGTTTTTCACCGCTCCTGTTGATACCCCGTACTTATCTGCAAGCTCCTTATAAGAATAGCCTCCTAATAGGTATTCCAGAATATAAATCTTTTCTCTTGGCGTGAGGTGTTGGATCATGTCGTTAATAATGGACGACTGCAGCGCCACGGGAAGCGAATCGTCTGGGTGCATCACCAACAGCGTATCTTCCGTCAGCGCTTCTCGCTCGTCTCGTTTTACGCTTGCTCTTAGCTCCATTAAAATGGTGCCGCGCACGGTGCTGTAAGCATAAGCCGAAAACGAGCCTTTGCTTTCATCAAACTTTTGGTAAGCTTTCCAAAGGCCAATGAGTGCAAGTTGATAATACTCTTCTTGTTCTTTGTAGATGTGATGCTTTTGAATCATGGAAACAATGAGTGGATGAAAGGATTCTGCGATTTGTTCAAACGATACAGATTTCATAGATTTGTCCTTTTGAAAAGCGCGCTTTTTCTTGTATTCCGCCGGTAAACTCACTTTATCGAAACCGAAACCAAAAGAATACTCGGCTAATTTAATAATGATAGCTAGACATAATTCGCACTTTCCCGGGAAATAGTGAGGTTATTCTACAAGCGTAGTAATGGTAAAGGGTTCTTAAATAAAAACAGCTTAGAGTTTAAACTAGCATTCTGTGATTGTAAGCCCTCGTTCACGCTACTTGTCATCACTTCATCTGCTTCATCTGCAACATCACCGAGCTGATCTGCTAGAAAGTTTCCTACATCTGAACCAAATTTATCAATTAATGTACTTCTTATCGTATCAGATCGTAATACATTTCCACTTAGCGTATCTGTCATGTTGACCGATTCTTTCCGTTTATCCCACATCACAACGACTTTTCCTAGCTCTGGAAAATGACGATTCAGTAGACTAAGACCGTCATTTAAGTTGATGTATTCCGTTAAGCGCTCGCGATAGTCTCCGTTTTTCGCTTTTTCTTGAAGATCTTTTGTCAAATTAGCGTAGGCATTTGGATTTTCAAACGTGACGCCCTGCTTTACAAAGTCATTGTCTACAACTACGTAAGAAGCTCTTAATGAACAAGAACAAAAGAAGCATGAAGGAAAGTAAAAAGCCGAGACCCCGGGTGTCTCGGCTTCCTTCATTACTTCACTGCCTTCACTTGACTTTGATGCCACTTCCACGCAGATGCAATAATTTCTTCTAGCGAACGCTCTGCTTTCCAACCTAGCTCACGGTGGATTTTATCCGAAGACGCAACGAGTCGAGCCGGGTCGCCAGCACGGCGGTCCGCCATTACGACGTTGGCTTTTTTGCCCGTTACGCGCTCACACGTATCGATCACTTCTTTTACTGAGTAGCCAAGGCCGTTTCCTAGATTGTACGTCGCTGTTTTGGTTTCGTTTGCTAAAAGTGACTGAAGCGCAGCGATATGTGCGTTGGCAAGATCGGTTACGTGAATGTAATCGCGAATGCACGTGCCGTCTTCTGTATCATAGTCAGAACCAAACACGGAAATGTGTTCTCTCTCACCTAGTAAGTGCTCAAGAATAATTGGAATGAGGTGCGTTTCCGGGTCATGGGACTCGCCAATTTCTGCTGTTTCGTACGCACCCGCTGCATTAAAGTAGCGAAGTACAACGTATTCCATACCGTACGCATGCGCGTAGTCCGCTAAGATGTGTTCAATCATCAGCTTAGAGCGACCGTACGGGTTGATTGGACTTGTGCTTGTTTCCTCTGTAATCATATCAACAGACGGAATGCCGTACGTTGCCGCTGTGGATGAAAAGATAAACTTTTCCATGTTATGTTTCATCATTGTTTTCAATAACGTAAGCGTCGCTGCAACGTTGTTTTCATAGTACTTCACAGGATCAACAACCGACTCTCCTACTAAGCTGTTCGCCGCAAAGTGCATCACCGCGTCAATTTGATACGTAGAAAAAACGTGCTCCAAATCCGCTTCGCTCCCTAAATTACCTTCTACAAACTGCGCGCGTTCATCAATCGCCCAGCGGTGTCCTGTTGATAGGTTATCTAAGACAACGACTTCATTTGTTTTTACTAATTCTTTTACAAGGTGGCTACCGATATAGCCAGCTCCTCCAACTACTAAAATCATAAAACCTCTCCTTTAGTCCACTTTGACTAGTTTTATCGTACTCTCTTCCCCTACTATTGTAAATGAGTTTTGTGAACTGAAAATGACTACTTTTCTTTATCTTAGTGAAATATGCGAAAAAATGCTTCTTCCAGCACTTTCATGATGTAAAATGGTGATATAGGTCTTAACCGAAACTGGGTTACCATAGAAGGGAAAGAATGATGTGAGCAAACTAAAGATCCTCAAGCGTCGATTTAAATATCTTCTTATCAAACTATTACGACTAAAAGATCATTCGCATAAAGTCGCACTTGGTTTTAGCCTTGGTTCAATTGTTAACTTTGTTCCTACCTTTGGGTTTGGACTAATCCTTTCTGTAGGTTTAGCCAAATTATGTAGAGGCAACAGCATGGCGGGCCTTATTGGTGGAATGCTGTTTATGTGGGCTTTTCCGCTCATGTTTTACTTAAACACGGTAGTTGGCGAATATCTCGTTCCCATCGATTTAGATCATGCGTTACTAGAAGTCGCCGACGATGATTTAACCGATCACTTAGAAACGGGGGCACACATCGGCAAAATATTTCTAGCCGGAATGTTTGTGAATATGGTGCTGTTTGGCGGTCTTCTTTACGCTGGCGTTTATTATATGATTAATCAGTATCGAGCTGAGCTTTTATACTACGTTTATAAAAAGTGGGTTGTATAATTTCTTAACAGCAAGAAAGGTATTACGCATGCCAAAAACCATTTCCTATCCGTTTCAACCAAAATCAAATCGCTATCTTATCCCTGGACAATTTGCCTGCGGAAGAGTAATGGTGTCTTAAAATAAAAAGAGGCTGGGACATAAGTAATTCAGCCAATGATAAACAATATTGGAAACAGGGTGGAATGGAGCGTAGGACACTCGACTCCTGCGGGAAAGAGAGGAAAACGTGAGATCCCGCAGCGCAATGGAACGAACGTGTTCAGACAAACCAAAGAGATGGGAACAGCTAGTGTTCATCTCTTAGAAGCAATCATTTTGTTATGTCCCAAACCCTTTTTGACATTATTAGAACATGTAGGCACTTTTCACATCACGTGAATATCACTGACTTTGATCATCCAGTCTCCAGACTTATTTTCATAAATATTGCACTGAAGTGTTAAATTACTGCGCTCATTATCGTAATACAAATCAAAATCGACCATATAGATTAATTTAGGGAATTGCTTCTTCACATTTTTCTTACCTAAACTAAAATGTGGAGCATCCGGTTGATCAATATAGAAACCATCTTCTAATTGATCGTAAGCTACTTCGGGAGGAAATGTCATAACTCCTGGATACAAACTCAACTCTTCTTTTAAATTACTTATCTCGCTATCATCCTCTAATGGGAGAGACTCTATATTATGTTGAACTAATTCTTGTACAATGCCTTTAATCAGTTCTTTAACTTTATTAACATTTTCCATTAAGACAGTACTCCTTCTTAGGATTAGCCGCTTCCATAATGAACTCACACAACTCTTCTCTTTCTAATGTTCCAATAAAATAATCGAACTGTTCATTGAGATCATTTAAACTTAGCACTACTTGTTTTACGTAACGCAAGATATCTTGTTCTATATCTTTAGACTCTTTCAAACTATTTAAATAAGTGTCTAGAATTTCATCAGTCGCTTTAATGTTCTCGACAGTGAACAGTTCATCTTCTTCCATTCTCTCTTGCCATTCTAGGGTTGGTTTACTATCTTTTAATTCTTCCATCTTGTAATCCCCTTTATGTTTTTTTATGTTTACTTCTTAACTTACTGACATACACACTAAAATAGAATGGGACTTATGTATTCCGAATGACTTACAGGTAGCGGGCTATAAAGAAATAATTAGTGAGGAAGACGTATACACTGAAGGTGAAATCTCGCTTATTGGGGAGCTTGAATGACTCCCCTTTGTCCCTCGTCACTGCACTTTTAAATATCGTAAAGTTTTTAGCTTCTACTGCATATCATCAACTTATTACCAAATCGAAAATTGACTTAACGTCCTCCTGCCCTTCGTAAGCTTCAACTGAATATCACCGAGCTTCGTTCCGACATCAAACTCACCCATTAAGCTATCAAGCATGGTGATTATTTTTTATATAAATTTGAAAATTCACATCTTTTAGTTGATGACAAACACTATTTTTTTCATTACAATTGTAATATTACTGTAATATTTATTGAAATTAAACACATTTTTTCTAGTTAGTTGTAATTTAAGAATGAAACAAAACGATCAAACTATAAACGCACATAAAAGGTGAAGACATGAAAAAAAAGGTGCTTATACTGAGCTTGTCGATGTTCGGATTATTATCCACAAATACGTTTATACCGACCAAGGTGCTGGCTACTACTGCCGTGGAGCCCAATGAAAATACCGCTCCTGAAGAGGAGTTGGACGTGCTGTATGAACGCGTATATGATAATGGCTATGCGCTTGGAGAAAGCGATGGCTATAGCGGTGAGAAATTCATAAGCTTTGACGGAAACAACCAGCTTGCAGCTTATCCCTCAGAAGCTGCAAGCTGGTTCATGCTAGGCTATTCGGTCGGCTTTGAAAGCGGAAAGCGAAGTAAGACAGAAGAAGAAAAGACTGAAAAAGAAACCGATTATAGCGCTGGCGAAAAAGCAGGATACGAAATCGGAATTCAAGACTATGAGAACGCGACGGTCGCTTATACCCCTCCCACTATGAAAAGCAAGTCGGCTGACTGGAACGAAGGCTTCACGTTTGGCTACGAAAAAGCGATTGAAACGATGGATCTTTCTGTAAAAGCAAGAGAAGAAGGATACCAGCAAGGCGTACAAGATGAAGCAATGTCGGTACCAGAGCTTTATACCGAAGACCCTATGACGCAAAAAGCATTTGAAGAAGGCTTTCAAAAAGCAATGAACGAAAAAGAAGCGGTTAAAAACGTACAGTATGAAAAAGATGGCTATAAGCTTGGATACAGCATGGAGCCACTCGTTGTTCCCGATGGTCTTACGCCTGCCGGCACCGAAGCATTTACAAAAGGTTACAATAAAGGTGAAAAGAAGCGCTTAGAAGATGTGAAGATGGAAGGATTTAATGCTGCTTTTCTGAATAAAAAGTACAAAGTACCAAAAGTGTATGAATGGAATGTTCAGCTTCTAGAAGTCTACCAACAAGGATTTGTTTCTAATAAAAAAGCAGCCCAGTTCAAAAAACAAGCGTACCAAGACGGCTGGAAGTTAGGCACTAAAATGGATGTTCCCGCTGCCTATAAGAAAAACAAAGCAGCGGTGACAGCGTATAAAGAATACTATCAGCTTGGCCAAGAAAAGCAGGAAAAGACAGTTTACGACGTGTTGATTGCCCTTGGTATTTTGCTGAGTGGAATTGGCTTATTCCGCGTGATTAGAAAGCGCAAGAAAAAGGGAGATTTTTCGGTTTAGCTCCTCTTCTTTTTTATACTCTTACTTTTGGCTTGGTTTTTCCATTGTTTATTTTTGGAATCGGAACTCTTAGAAAACAAAATCTACACTTAAAGCAGTGAAGTACTTAGGTTTTGTTCTGTTGCATATTAAACTCCCTCACTCATAAAGGTTGAAATGGGGGAGTTACAAGCGATTCTATCTAACTTCTCCTTCACAGCTAAACACACAAATCACATTCGTTTCTTTTTCTTCATCATAATGCAGAAGCATCCATCTATCAGGCTTTACTTGCTGCACCGTTAACACATAATCTGCATGCACCACATGGCGAGGCAACACAGCAATGATCTTGCCCCTTCCGTTATGAATTTGAATAGGCCCCTTGTTGCTTTCCACTAAATAAAACAGCACATTATCTTTGCTAACATAGATGTGCTCTGGATTTTCTGCTTGGATAAAAGCTGAGTCTGCTTTCATTTTGGTAAAGGTAATTTTGTTCATATTTCTAAAACCTCACTGTTTGCCGTTTTATTGTTCGTAATAGTATACTTTTACTCCTGGATAGTTTTTCCCTTTTTCTTTTAACACACAAAACTTCTTAAACAGCGGATAATCATTTAAGCGACGGTTGTTTAAAAGTTTTGTTTCAATTGGTTCCATCTAATCGCACTCCGTTTCTTGCTGTTGGCTTTAGAGATAGTCGAATAAACAAACGACCCTCCTCTTAAGGAAAAATTATACAATCTAAAACAATAGAAAGATAGTAGTTTTTGAGGTGAACTACTCCCACCACTTACCACCCTTACGGGTTGCTTGAAGTGGGGGCTTCTTGGGTAATCGCCACTTTTGGTAGCTGACGAAATGGACCAAGCTAACCCTCTTGTTCCAAGAGTTTATATGTTCATTAGGCACTTGCTAATAAGCGGATGCCTTCTTTTTTGATATTTAGTGCTGAATTATAATCTCTATCGAGATTTAGACCACACGAACAAGCGTAAGTTCGAATGTTCATAGGCATTGGTTGGGTATTTCCACAATTCGAACAAGTTTGGGTAGATGGGAACCATTTGTCGATTTTGACAAATTGTTTCCCTTGTTCTTTTAATTTGTACTGTAAGAAAGACGTGAACATTCCCCAACCATTATCAGCGACACTTTTGCCAAACCTTAGTGCTTGCGACATGCCTTTCATATCCAAATCTTCAATGATGACGGCATCATAAGTTGTGACCAATTCTTTTGATTTGTTGTGAAGGAAGTTTTTTCGTTGATTTGCAACTTTCTCTTGAATTTTGGCAACTCGAACGCGTTGTTTGTGCCAATTCGAAGAACCTTTTTTCTTTCGAGAAAGTTTCCGTTGTTCTTTTGCTAATTTATTAAGCATTTGTCGATAAAACTTCGGGTAATTGGCTTTCTCACCCTCACTATCAACAAACAAACCATCCATCGCAAAATCTAACCCAACTACGTTTTCGATTTCCTTGTTTTTAATCTCCAACTCATACTCTGTCAGAATAGAGATATAATATTTTCCTGCTGAAGTCATAGATAATGTACAAGATTTAATTTTGTATTCTGATGGTATCTTTCTATGTTGTTTGATTTTGACCATTTTCAATTTAGGTAATTTGATATGACCATCCAACAATTGAATGTTTCCATTAACAACATTGGTTGTGTAGCTTTGTTTGTGTCGTTTACTTTTGAACTTTGGGAACTTAGCATTTCCTTTGAAAAAAGCTTTATAAGCTTTATCCAAATTTAGCTGTGCGTTTGCTAACGCTAACGAGTCTACTTCCCTTAGCCATTCAAATTCCTTTTTATATTTTGCAGGAGTGGGGTGTTTTACCTTCTTCAATGCTTCTTTATCGTCTTTTAGACTTTCATACGTTTCTATTCTTTCTGCTAACATTTTGTTATAGACAAAACGAACACAACCGAAAGTTTTGCGCATAATCAAAGCCTGTTCATCTGTTGGATATATTCTGAACTTGTATGCTTTATTTTGTTTAGCCATATCAAATCACCTCACTTTATCCCCTGATTTTCAATATATTTTTTAACTACTTCAATAGGTGAACCACCAGTCGTCAACAAACAAAAACTTCTTGACCAAAACATTTCTTTCCATAACTTTTTACGAACATGAGGAAAATCTTTCTTGATGAGTCTCGAACTCGCACTTTTATAGGCATTGATGAATTTCGATAATTCACTGTTGGGTTGTGCTTTGAACAAAATATGAACATGGTCAATATCGTGGTTCCATTCAAGCAATGTGATATTATATTTTTCGCTCAAAGACACAAATTTATCTTTGGCATAGTCTGAAATGGTGTCATCTATTACTTTCCTTCGATACTTAACCACTAATACAAGATGATAATACATCAAGAACACTGAATGGTTATTA
>NZ_KQ758672.1:0-29977 GCF_001457055.1 Priestia veravalensis
ATTCGTCCAAATGTTATTGGTCGCAAAAACTGGCTCTTCTCCGTGAGTGAAGCAGGCGCTAATGCGAATGCCATTTGTTTGAGTTTGGCTGAAACGGCCAAAGCAAACGGAATTGATTTTTATCAGTACTTGGTAAAGCTGATGACGGAATTACCTAATATATCGTTTCATCAACACCCTGAGATTTTACATAATTACATGCCATGGTCAGAGAATATTCAAGCCACATGTGCAAAATAGCCAGCTAACTGAAAAAAATTCAGTTAGCTGGCCGTTCGTCGTGCGTACCGTGAAGGTGCGCTATTTTTTATATTTCGGGCTTACTATTTTACTTTAAGAATTTCAATCGAATCATTACATAGTTTTCCTCGAATCTATCTCTTTGTTTCAACCCTTAATTCCATGCCTCTTATTATCAAAGTGCATCTTTTCTTCCATTCTTAATCATATTTTTAGGTAAATTATACCATAATCAAACAAAGTTTGATCATCACCTAAAAAATATTTAGATTTTTACTTAGATTGCACTACTCCTATTCTCTATATCTAACTTTCTATACTGGGTGAAAACAGTCCTATGTAATCACTCTTTATATGTGTCAGTGGATTTAGTATAGTTTCATGGATACCATTTAATTAAGTCCTTACAATTATTTTTGAGAGGATGTGTCCGAAATGGAACGTAAACGTGCAGGCAAAAGATACAATGATGAGTTTAAGAAAACCATTGTGGATTTATATCATGCGGGAAACTCGGTTAAAGATTTAAGCAGTGAATATGGCGTATCAGAAGTAACAATCTATAAATGGGTGAAGGCATTTACGCCTATCAGTTCAGAAGAAGGTTCTCTAACTCCGAAAGAATTAGCTGAGATTCAGAAGGAAAACCTTCGGTTAAAACAAGAACTAGATATTCTAAAAAAGGCTATGGCCATATTCGCGAAAAAGTAACAGAAGCAGAGCTCAACCATTTTATTGAGAAATATAAAGAGCAATACAGCGTTCAGAAAATGTGCGAAGTGTTAACGATCCCACGAAGTAGCTACTACCACTCGTTCAAAAAAACGGTATCAAAACGTGAACAGGAAAACCAGAAGCTGACGAAAGAAATCCAACGAATTCATTTAAAAAGTAAAGAGGGTTATGGTGCTCCGAAAATTCATAAGACTTTAGTAAACAATGGGTGTTATCTAAGTCTAAAGCGTGTTCAGCGCTTAATGAAACAGGCAGGAATTTGTTCGATAACAAAGAAAAAATACCGTCCCTATCCATCAAAAGAAAAGGTGGTACAACTGACTAATCTGTTAAAACGAGATTTCTCTACACAGACGATTAATGAGAAATGGGTGGCAGATATTACGTATATCACTACAGTAAGAGATGGTTGGTGCTATTTGGCGTCCGTATTGGATTTACATTCTAAAAAAATCGTTGGCTATTCTTTTTCCCGTTCAATGACATCTGAACTGGTCATTGAAGCACTTCAAAACGCTTATACTGCTCAAAAGCCCGGAAAGGGCTTAATTCTTCATACCGATCTTGGCTCACAATACACAAGTAGTGAGTTTACTCAACATGTTCACAAATACGAGATTAAGCAGTCTTTCAGCCAGAAAGGCTGCCCTTATGATAATGCCTGCATAGAGTCGTTTCATGCCATATTAAAGAAAGAAGAAGTGTATCATACGCAATACACAGACTATTCAGCTGCAAAAGTAGCCATATTTCAGTTTATAGAAGGATGGTATAACCGAAACAGAATCCATAGTAGTCTCGGCTATCAAACTCCTCAAGCGATTGAGGATCAAATGAGAAAAACAGCTTAAGACTTAACTTTTTTGTGTCCAAACTATTGACTTAAATCCAATGTATTTATTACAGTTTTCGGGTAAATCATTAACATCGACTTTAAACGTTTCTCTATAGTTTGTGAAAATATATCCTTTTTCTTCATAATACTTTCTATATCTTTGATGCCACTTCATTTCAACTTCTTGTGGTATGAGCAACATATCATTCATCTCCTTGACAATATAAGCCTATTTATCGACAAGATGAATTAGAATTAAACTATTTGATTTAACATTTATTTATTAAAAGATATTGAACCAGTGGTAGAAGCCCCTCAGTTAAGATAAACACCTCTTATAAATGTAAATTCTTTTGATTTCTCACAAAGATTGTTAATATTCCCCAATACCACAATACTTACCACCTTCGCTTAGACAAGAAAATAATATCTTGATTAAACACAACATGCTAAAATATGTCTAGGAAACCTTTTACAAGCTTAGGAGCAATATAGGAGGCTCTTAAGGTGCAAGGAAGTATAAAGAAAGATAAAACAACAGGTAAATATTATTTCATAGTAGATATTGGTAGAGACGAACTAACTGGGAAACGAAGACAAAAGAAAAAACGTGGTTTTACAACGAAGAAAGAAGCAGAAAAAGCTTTAGCGGTTGTACTAAACGAATTGAACTTAGGTACTTTTATAGAACCACAGCTTATTGATTTAGACAGTTTTATAAGGGAATGGTTTGTAGAAAGACAGACTCAGCTAGCTAAAAGTACACTAAAGAACCATCAGTGCTTATATCGAAATCATCTTAAACCTAAGTTAGGTCATTATAAGCTACAAGATTTGAATCCAATCGTTCTTCAAAAGTTTACTAACAGTTTGGTAGCAGATTCTTCTCTTAGTCACAATTCTATTCGAAAGCTGTTATTTTTAATGAATCAGCTTATGAAGAAGGCACATGGTTTAAAGCTCATCTCTGAGAATCCATTAATGCACGTGAATATACCAAGAGAAGTAAAATCTGAAATGAGCATTTGGGACTTGAAGCAAGTAAATTACTACATTGCTAATGCCAAACAAAATAGATACTACACAATTGTTCTTATGGCTCTGCTTACTGGGATGCGAAAAGGAGAAATCCTAGGGCTACGATGGCGAGATATTGATTTTGAAAAACAAGTTATCTACATTAGACAAATCTATGACGGGTATGCAAAAGAACTTAAGGTAGGGGCTAAAACAGCGGCTGGTGTGCGTTCTATTCATATTCCTGATATGCTCGTTAATCAATTGAAAAAAGAGCGTAAGAAAGTATTAGCTAACAAACTTAAACAAGGTACGGCTTATAACGATTATGACTTAGTAAACTGTACAAAGTTCGGTAACCCTTTAGATTCATCTACTTTATCAAAGAGATTTAAGAATCATGCTAAAAAACTTGGACTACCTGTCATACGATTTCATGATTTACGTCATACGCATGTAACCATGTTGATTCAGCAAAATGTGAATGTGAAGGTTATCTCCGAACGTGTTGGACACTCTTCCATTCAAATTACACTAAATCAATACAGCCACGTCTTGCCGAGTATGCAACAAGAAGTGGCTGATAAATTAAATACTTTATTCGTTAATATGTGACCAGCTTGTGACCAATCAAAAGGTTAAGGTGGTTAAAACCCTACTACATCAAGGTTTAATTCAAAACGCCCAGTTCCCTTTTCTAAACACGGGCTCGCTTGTACCGTCAGCTTTGATGCCGTCGATGTCCATTTCAGCTGAGCCAATCATGAAGTCAACGTGGGTGATGCTGTCGTTTGCTCCGTTTTCAGCTAGCTCGCCTTTTGACATTGTTTTTCCGCCTTCTAAGCAGAAAGAATACGCGCTGCCAATCGCTAAGTGATTTGATGCGTTTTCGTCAAACAGCGTGTTGTAGAAAATGATATCAGACTGGGAAATTGGTGAGTTATGTGGTACTAGCGCCACTTCACCTAAATATTTTGCTCCTTCATCTGTATCAATTAGCTGCTTTAACGTTTCTTCTCCGTGCTCTGCTTTAACGCCTGTAATTTTTCCGTTTTCAAACGTAAGCGTAAAGTTTTCGATCAGGTTACCTGCATAGCTTAATGGCTTTGTGCTTGTCACCTGGCCGTTCACACCGTCTTTTTTCGGAACGGTGAACACTTCTTCTGTTGGCATGTTCGCCATGAAGTCATGCCCTTTTTCGTTCACGCTTCCAGCGCCTACCCAAATATGCTTTTCAGGTAGTTCAATTGTTAAGTCTGTACCTGGTGCTTTATAGTGTAGTTTTGCAAAGTGCTTTTCATTTAGGATATCCACTTTTTCATGTAGATTGTCGTTATGTTTTGTCCAAGCAGCTACCGGATCTTCTTGGTCCACACGTACCGCTTTGAAAATCGCTTCCCATAGCTTTTCTTCTTGCTTATCTTCCGGTGCGTCAGGGAATACCTTTGCCGCCCACTCTTTTGATGGTACGGCTACGATTGACCAGCTAATTTTATCAGATTGAATGGCTTCTCTAAACTTTTTCATCGCTTGACCGCTTACACGTTGGAACGTTGCGATACGCTTTCCGTCTACGCCTTTTAATAGATCCGGACTGCTTGAGATAACGGATAAAACAGCTCCTCCATTTTCAACAAGCGCTTCGCGTTCTTGAACTCGCCAAGCTGGGAATTCTTCAAATACTTCATCCGCTGCTTTTTCATACTTCAAGCGAACAAGATAATCATCTTTAAAATCAACGTCAACTGACTTTGCGCCAGCTTCATACGCTTTTTTAGCTACTTCACGTACGAATGATGCCGATGCAACATCAGCAGAAATATGTAAAACTTGCCCTGGTTGAATATTGACGCCAACCTTAACCGCTAGCTCAGCGTACTTTTCAATATTGCGTTCAAAATTTAACATAATCTGTCCCCTTTACTAAAAAATTCTTCCACTGTTATTTTAGCATAAACGAATAGCGCAATGATAATATTTGCGTTTTTAGTTTACATAATAAAATTACAGAAAACAAAAAAAGAGTTTGGGACATAACAAAATGATTGGTTCTAAAAGACGAACACTAGCTGTTCCCATCTCTTTGATTCGTCTCAACACGTTCGTTCCATTGCGCTACGGTCACTCGCTTTCCGCGGGGAGGAACCTGAGCTTCCTCGCTGTGCTGCGGGATCTCCGTTTTCCCTCTCTTTCCCGCAGGAGTCGAGTGTCCTACGCTCCATTCCACCCTGTTTCCAAAAGGGTTTTCACAAACAAACAAAAAACCTGAACGATTAAAAGTTATGAACTCTCAATCGTTCAGGTATAGTAGAGGCTGAACTACTTATGTCTCAGTCTCTTTTTTATTTCATCAGCACGCGTCGCTCATTAAAGAATAACTTATAACCTAGGTAGATAAAGTATAAAATGGCAACTGACAGCACAGCAATCCACATGTAGTAAAGACCTTCTGCTCCCCATACGCCTGTTAAGTTAAAGAGTGCCGGGATGGTAAGCGTAATCCACGACTGGACAACGGCGACTTTTCCCACATATTCTGTAATATCCCGCTCCTGCGTGTTGATAAAGTAAAATAGAAACCAAAGAAATGCCCACAGCAACCACGTTAAGCCGTTTACAACGTCACCATATCTTGTAAAAGCGATGGTCATATAAACAAGAGCTAAAATCGATACCCAAAGCGAATAATAGCCAAGGCCTGTTCCTTCCATTCCTTTGATAACGGTTACACCAACATACAAATACGTTAAGCCAAATAAGAAAATAGCGGCTTTTTCGTAAAGCACCCAGTTTGTTTGATCTGAAACAATAATTAAATAAAACGGCGCAATCATTTGAAAGACGCCGACAAATAGGTTAAACACCCCGACGTTTTTATCGTTTGCTTTTCCTAAAAGCATCAGCCCGTTTAAAAACAGCGCTGCTCCTGATAGTAATAATCCAATGCTGTCCATGTTGTCGTAAAGAATACTAGACTCTTTACTACCTCCTTTATATGTGCTCGAAGTACTGTATGATTCTTATCTTTCCACAAAAGAAAAAAGCAATCCTGCCCGCAGCAGAAATGCTTTTCCTTCTTCATTTGTTTTATAAAATAAAGCTTACAATAATCGCTGATAACACACTTACTAACGTTGCACCGTACAATAAGCGTAAACCAAAGCGAGCCACTGTGTTTCCTTGTTTTTCACTTAAGCCTTTAACAGCTCCAGAAATAATACCAATTGAAGAGAAGTTTGCGAATGACACTAAGAATACAGAAACAATTCCTAGCGTACGCTCACTAAACTGTCCAGACATATCCGCTAAGCTCATCATCGCCACAAACTCATTCGTTACAAGCTTTGTTGCCATAATTCCACCAGCAGCTACCACTTCTGAACCTGGAATACCCATAATGAAGGCAAATGGTGCAAATACATAGCCAAGAATTTCTTGGAACGAAATTCCAAGAATCATTTCAAATACGTTGTTAATGGCTGCGATTAGCGCAACGAATCCAATAAGCATTGCCCCTACAATGATGGCTACTTTAAATCCATCCATGATATATTCGCCAATCATTTCAAAGAACGTTTGTTTTTCTTCATCTTGCACTTCTAAAATATCTTCATCTGTCGTTACTGTATACGGATTAATAATCGACGCAATGATGAAACCACCAAATAAGTTAATAACGATTGCTGTTACTACATACTTTGGCTCAATCATTGTCATGTACGCACCAACAATTGACATTGAAACCGTTGACATTGCAGACGCACATAATGTATATAGACGGTTTGGAGGTAGTTTATCCAGCTGTTTCTTTACTGTGATAAATACTTCTGATTGACCTACAATCGCAGAAGCTACTGCGTTATAAGATTCAAGTCTTCCCATTCCGTTAATTTTGCTTAAAAGAAGACCAATACCCTTCATGATGAAAGGCAAAATCTTAAAGTGCTGTAGAATCCCAATTAATACAGAGATAAATACGATTGGAAGCAAAACCGTTAAGAAAAATGGAGCTGTTCCGTCGTTCGCTAAGCCCCCAAATACAAATTCAATTCCTTCAGCAGCATATTCCAATAATTTATTAAACGTTGTTGCAATTGCATCAATGATGATAAAACCAAACTTTGTGTTTAATAGAAGCATTGAAAGCAGCAGTTGAAGCACAATCATAATAAGGATTGGCTTATACTTAATGCCTTTTTTATTGTTACTTGCTAAAAATGCTAAACCAAACACAATTAATAACCCTAGTATTCCAATTAAGTATTGCATGTAATAGACTCCCCACTAGTTGTATAAATTCCCATTTAAATCCTATCCTTATAGGCCTTAAACAGCTGCTGCCGAGAGCGTTTTTTTCAAAACAATTCTTTACGTTTTGTGTAAATCTTTTGATGAAAAGAACCCTGGTAACAACTCATTAATGTTTGTCACAACGTGATCGCCTTTTAAATTAGCTAAAATCACGACTGTGCCTGGTGAAAAGAACTCAGCTAAAACTTGACGACAAGCTCCACATGGAGAAATTGGTCCCTCTGTATCCCCAACAACTGCGATTGCTTGAAACTCTTTTTCACCTTCTGAAACAGCTTTAAAAATCGCCGTGCGCTCTGCGCAGTTTGTTAAACCATAGGAAGCGTTCTCGATATTACATCCGTGATATAGTTTTCCGTCCTTTGTTAAAAGAGCTGCACCTACATGAAAATTTGAATATTGAACATATGCTTGTTTACTTGCAACAATTGCTTCATCAATTAATTTTTTCGGTTCCATTCATTCATCATCCTTTTTCATGGTTTAAAGCAGGTTAGCTCAGTGTATAAGCTAACCCGCTAGACATTCTCTTCAGATTCTAATCGAATTAGTATGAGCTGTTGCTAATTTCGCCTTTAGCAATTGAAACACCAGAGCTTGCACCGATACGCGTAGCACCTGCTTCAATCATCGCTTTAGCGTCTTCTAATCCTCGTACGCCACCAGATGCTTTTACGCCAAAGTCTGGTCCAACTGTTTTTCTCATTAACGCAACATCTTCAACCGTTGCGCCACCTGTTGAGAAGCCAGTAGATGTTTTAACAAAGTCCGCACCTGCTTTAACAGATAGTTCACAAGCTTTTACTTTTTCTTCGTCTGTTAATAGACATGCTTCAATGATTACTTTCACTAATGCTTTACCTTTTGCAGCGTCAACAACTGCTTTAATATCACGCTCTACTAAATCGTAATTTTTGTCTTTTAACGCACCGATGTTAATGACCATATCAACTTCGTCTGCACCGTTTTCAATTGCATTTGTTGTTTCGAATGCTTTTACTTCTGGTGTGCTTGCCCCTAGTGGAAAACCAATTACCGTACATACTTTTACTTCTTGTGCATCGCGTAATAACTCAGCAGCTTTTTTAACCCACGTTGGATTCACACATACAGATGCAAATGAATATTCTTTTGCTTCCTGTGCAAGTACTGTAATTTGCTCTTCTGTTGCGTTAGCTTTTAATAAAGTGTGGTCAATCATTTTTGTAATTTCGTTGCTCATGTTTAATTCTTCCTTTCAATCCTCTTATAAAGTAAAATTTTAACCTGTAGAAGCTCTATTTCTCTTCCACTGAATACCTAGTTGAACCATCGCGGCCTTTAGGCGCACTAGAATTAATGGATTTCTTTGTAGATGAGCGTTGGTGCATCTACCTGTTCAGATACAATTGTATAAGAATCGTAAATAAAGTTCATTACTTCATCCACGTTTTCAGAGTTACTATGAATTGTTACAAGCGTATCGCCCTTCTTAACAGCATCTCCTACTTTTTTGTGCAGTACTACACCAACAGCTAAATCAATCACTGATTCTTTTGTTGCGCGACCTGCACCAAGTTTCATTGCTGCTACGCCGATTTGCTCAGCAACAATTTCTGATACATAGCCATCTGCTTTTGCTGGAACCGAAATTTTATAAGAAGCATCCGGAAGCTGTGATGGATCATCTACTACGGATGCATCTCCACCCTGTGCTTCAAGGAATGTTTTAAATGTTGCAAGTGCTTGTCCGTTATCGATCACTTCTATTAATAGCGCACGCGCCTCTTCAAGGCTGCTTGCTTTCTTTGCAAGCATAACCATATGGCTACCTAACGTCAAGCATAATTCTGTTAAATCTTCCGGCCCTTCACCTTTTAACGTATCGATTGCTTCTTTCACTTCTAGCGCGTTTCCAACCGCAAATCCAAGCGGTTGACTCATATCAGAAATGATAGCTTTTGTGTTTCGTCCAACACCTTTTCCGATTTCAACCATTGCTTGTGCTAATGCTTCTGCATCTTTTAAGTCTTTCATAAACGCACCGTTTCCAGTTTTAACATCTAAACAAATTGCGTCTGCACCCGCTGCAATCTTCTTACTCATAATTGAGCTTGCAATCAGTGGAATTGAATCAACTGTTGCCGTTACGTCACGTAGTGCGTATAAACTTTTATCTGCTGGCGTTAAGTCACCGCTTTGTCCAATAACCGCTAGTTTGTTTGTGTTTACTAGACGAATAAATTCGTCGTTCGTAATTTCAACGTGGAATCCTGGGACAGCTTCTAGCTTATCGATTGTTCCACCCGTATGACCAAGGCCGCGACCTGACATCTTAGCGACCGGTACGCCTACCGCTGCAACAAGTGGTCCAAGTACTAACGTTGTTGTATCTCCTACTCCACCTGTACTGTGCTTATCTACTTTAATGCCTTCAATTTCACTTAAGTCAATTTGATCACCTGAGTTTACCATCGCTGTCGTTAAATGAACGCGCTCTTCCTGCGTCATATTCTGGAAATAAATTGCCATTGCTAGTGCGGACATCTGATAGTCAGGCAAGTTACCATTTGTATATTCAGTAATAATAAAGTCAATTTCACTTTTTGTTAATTCTAAGCCATTTCGCTTTTTTTCAATTAGATCTACAACTCTCATTGATATGGCCTCCCCATGCGCTTTCTTTTCAAAATTATAACGCTTTCAACAACTTACATCTTCACTATATCTCAACATTGAACAGATGTAAATATTTATTTTGACATTTGTTCAATGTTTTTTATGATGTCACTTTTTCAAGCAGCTGCTGAGCTGTAAATGGGTCTGTGACTAGTGTATTAACATACCCGCCTTTTATCGCACCGTAAATACCTTCCACCTTGTGCGCCCCTCCCGCTACGAGGATCGAATGTTCCTTTTGCTTAAGTTCTTCTAAATCTAAACCAAGCGTGCGTTCATTTAAGCTCGGGTTGCAAATACACCCATTTTCATCGAAAAATCGCGAACAAATATCACCGACTGCGTGCGGATCTAGCTGTTTTAAATCCTCTTCTGTGAAATAACCTAGCTGAAACAGCAAAGAATCTGTTTTAATAGGACCCGTCGTAAAGATCGCAATATTTGCTTTTTTGCCAAGCTCTAATATTCCTTTTATATGACGATCAGCTTCCATTGCCTGCTTTACTACAACATGATCAACAATAGCCGGAAGCGGTAAATAAAGAGGAACGGTGCTATAAGCATTTCCAAACAGATGCAGTATTTCAGAAGCATACGTATTGGTTTCAGAATGGCTAACTCCACCTTTTAACTGTACAACTTTCACATCTTTTACACGCTTATTTTTGAGCTTCATCCCTACATGATAAAGCGTTGTTCCCCACGTTACGCCAATAATATCTTCATCTTTTACAATTTTATCAAGGTAATCTGCTGCTGCTTCTCCTAAACCTTCCTTTACAAGGTTTCGATCTTCATGAGGTATAGATGCGACAATTGCTTTTTTTAGTTTAAACGTTTGTTCTAGCTGAGCTGATAGCTCTTTCACATCGATGGTAGAATCGATAATTTTAATTTGTACAATGCCTTCAGATTTAGCTTGTTGCAGTAAGCGTGAAACAGTTGGCCTTGAAACTCCAAGCTTTTTAGCAATTTCATTTTGATTATAGTCAAACAGATAATACATCTTTGCTGCTTCGATTGCTTTCGTTAACTTGTCGCTTTCCATAAGCATCCCCTTTACGTCAGTATAGCGTTTTCATTTTTCTATCTTACCAAACAATGAACATTTTTATAATACTACCTGAACATTTTTTCAAAAAAACCTCTCTTCTACTCGAAGAAAGGCTTAGCGGTTGACGGCATATACGACAAACAACACAATATTCAACATAATAAGAGCAACCCCCGCAAGGAGCCACTTTGTTCCCTGAGACTTCTTCTCTCCTTCTTGCATTTCAAAGCCTCGGATAGCAAACACGATTCCGAGTGTAAAAAATAAAAAGAATGTTTGACGATAATCAAAAAAAGCTAAAATCAAAAAAATGGCTGTAAAAAATACTATGATCATTTCTAATGCTATATACGGCTGTTTTTTACATACTAACAGTTTCAAATTGCACACCTACTCTTTATCCAAGTTCTATGACAACTTATTTTACTATTTTTTCGCGAGCAGGTGTCAACGTTTGATGTACTGTTCACGTATTTGTAACAAAAGCGCTCCCATGTTGGGAAGCGCTTTTATTATTCATTCATATTTGGATTCACCGGATTATCGATTCCTGTTTTCTCTTGAATCTTTTTATAAATAAAGTACGTATAGATGGCGATCAAAATTGAGAACGCCCACGTCACTGCTTGGCGAAAGACAATCATGTTGCCATACCCTTCAACACCGTACTTTTGAATAAGAACGTATTTTACAATGGCTAAAAACACATAGCGCCCCGCAAATAAAACGGTTAACCAGTTCATCATTTTAAAGAGATCTTGCTCAAAGAATAGCTTTTTTGAATCTTCACGCTTATATCCCATTAAATAGGCCGTATCAACAAAGAAATATAGCCCAATTGGACGCTTCACTAAAATCGTTATAAACGTAAAAATAGCTAGTCCAATCATAAAATAAACCTGATTAACCAGCATGGTTTCTGCATTACCCGACAATAAATCTACAATTGTTCGCGCAAGCAAGGTAATAACAAGAAACAGTCCCGTTACGTTAAATTGACGCTCTTTAATAAACGTATAGATGGTATAGAAGAATGCAGGGGCTGTCGATAATAAAATGGCGTAATAATCACCGATAAGATCTTTTCCCTGATTCCAGATAAGGTACGGGATTGCAATGTAAAAAAGCAAGTCAAACCATACTCGTTTTGAATTGTTCATAGCGCCCTCCTTTTCCACTATTGTTAGTGTAATTATATGGGAAAATGATGTAGAAGAAAAGGTTATTTCATTTGCAGAAACGAAAAGCCTTCCTCGTTTTCATTTAGATCATATACGTCTTCACCTTTCATAAACAAGACGCCGTGGAAAATTTGAAGATCATCATCACACGCTTCACAAAACTCTTTCTCACAGTCATTCCAAAAGGTAAAAAGAGATAGCTTTTTCATATGAACGTGGCGATAACTCGCTTGATGTTCATGAATAAGCCTTGTATAATGCTCAAGCGCTTCTTTTTTATGGTCGAATTCAATCGTTTCAATAATGTCTTTTTCCCAACCATCTAGAAAAAGCCACGGTTCACAGTCAGTTTTAATTTTATGGACTTTCCATTTTTCATTCATAATACTTCGCTCCTTACTTCTTCTTACAGGATGCTTACTCTTTTATTATTCAAGAAAAACACCCTCGAATCAAGTAATACGCTAAAAGCGCACCAGCTATCTTTGAGCTGATGCGCTTTCACGTTTGCTACGAAGCGATTCGCTTTGTATCTATTTGTTTTTTCAGCCAACCTTTACCTTCTACAATGCGTGACACAAGCATAGAAGATACGTTATCTCCCGTTACGTTCACCATTGTTGCAGGTGGATCGACAATCATGCCTAGCGCGGCCATAACCGGAAGTGCTTCAATTGGCAAGCCAAACATCGTTAAAATCAACATCTCACCAACTGCGCCTCCGCTCGGTAGACCCGCAATGACAACACCACATAAAATAGCAACAACAACGGCTTTCACAAACGTATCGATGCCGCTGAAATCCATATCGAATAGCGTAAAGGCAAATGAAATTTTTAAGATTGCAGCCAAGCAAGACCCGTCCATATGTACGGTTGCTCCAATTGGAATGACCGTTTCTCGCACATCTTTTGGAACGCCCGTTTGTTTAGCTGCCTCTAGGTTAACAGGCACGCTGGCTACGCTGCTCCCTGTCCCTAAAGCCGTAACCGCTGGCGTTAAGATATTTTTCCAAAAACGAACGATCCCTTCTTTTCCTCCTGCTAAAAAGGCATAAAGCGTAAAGCCAACAAAGAAGTATAAAAGAGCTACCGGGTAATATACGGCTACTGCTTTTGCATACGTTCCTAATAAATCAGGACCAAATACACCAACTAACGACGCGAAGTAAGCAAATAACCCAATTGGTGCCACGTACATCACAAGCGTTACCATTTTCATAAACACCTGTGAACCTGATTGTAGTACTTTCACAAACGGCTTTCCAGCTTCACCAATTAGCGTTGCTGATAATCCTAAAAGTACGGCAAAAACAATAAGTGCAAGCATATGTTCACGAGACAGTAAATCCACAAAGTCAGACGTTGTAAATGCTTGTACAAACTGATCGGCAATATTAATATTTTCTACCTGATCTGGCTTTTCAATTGTAATTGGTGACGCATCAACTGATAAAAATGCCTTAACTGCAAAAAGCATTAATAAAGATGAAATAATGCCAGTCAAAATAAAAACGCCAAACATTGAGCCAATGATTTTTCCAAAGCGATTCATATTCGCAGTGTTTGATACGGCTGCTGCAATGCTAAAAAACACGAGCGGCACAACAACCATAAACATTAAGTTTAAATAAATGTCCCCTAGTGGCTTTAACACTTCTGCTTTCTCTCCAGCAAAAAACCCTACTGCTCCACCAGCAAAAATAGATGCTAGTAAAATGAGCGGAAAGCGATATGGTTTTAACGCGTACATAAACATCCTCCTTCTAATTAAAACGCTCACAAAAAAAGCGACAGCATGCGCGCTGTCACTTTTTTGATTTTACTATAGTTTTAAAATTGGTCAATCCAGCTTTAGCCCCTTTTAACAAATTGTATACTTCCGACTTTTCCAAATAATTATAAAGATATGATAACAAGCAGTGCTAGCATAAATACTACTCCAAGGAATTCATAAACATAGCTCTTTGACTCTTTATCAGTCATCCAATGCTCAATTCCTCGCAAAGTATCTACTAAAATAAAAAAGCCACACACTGGCAGTGCTCGAATCCAGATGGGAAACTCATCGCTTCTCTCTGAAAACGTGACAACACCAAGAAAATAAATGAACAATACTACTATGATACCTTCAATCACCCTATACAGCCTCTTTCTATCTTTGGAAAACAGACTTACACGCTTTTCTTGAATATTTAACCTCTTTTTCAAATAGTAATGGCTAGTTGAAAAGTAAAGTATAAAAAGAAGAATGACACCTATTAAACCCTCATAATTCATTTAAATTCCCCTTTAGCAAGCTATAGTATATTAAGATAATATCATAATTAAAGGGTTAAATGTAATTATTTGCATAAAGAACCCTCCACTTTCAAAATAAAAAGTAGAGGGTTCTATGTACGCAAAAGAGCTATTAATCTCGCTCTTTTGCTCGTTGCGTATCTCGAATATTTTTTTGAATTGTCACTACTGCAAACAAGCTCAACACAAATGACATGCCGTAGAAGCCTTTTTCGCTTAGCGTAATACTCCCTGCGTTATATAAACCAATAACCATTAATGAAATCGATACAATAAGTGCAAACCAGCTAATTCCATAATAAATACCTGTAACAGGGATATCTTCCTCTTTGTCTCGAACGGCTTTTTGAAGAGATACCGCTGAATAAAGTCCAAATACTAAAACAGCAAAATAGTAGCCTTTTTCATTTAGCTCCATCGTTGCGTTAAATAATCCAACCAAGTAAGCTACAACTCCAATCAGTAGCGCTCCCCAAGATGCTCCTTTAAAAGCTGAAGTTGGCTCTCCTTCTTTTCGTTCTACCTTAACCTTTGGCTCATCTTGGTTTCGCTTCTCTGGAAATAGTTCATGCTCATTCGCCATTTAGGTTTTCGCCTCCTCTTCTCTCTTAATCTAAACAAATACGCGATTGTACGTTCACTTATACCATTATATAGAAAATAGGTTAAATTAATAGGTGTTTTTGTCATCTTTTAATAAGACTTTATGCTCAAAATAAATAAATAAATAAATAAATACACTTCTGTTTTTTATACAAAAAAAGAAACAGCTTCATGAGCCATCTCTTTTCTACGTACGACGCTTTTAACGCTTAAATATTCTTTTTCATGCCACAGCTAACGCATTCTCGCAAAAATTTCCCTTCTCCTACACTACTTTTAAAATGAACGCTCTCGCAGTTGTCGCAGCGACCCGCAACTTTATCAGGGAGATCTTTGTATTCATATACTTTGTCCAGATCAATATTGGCATATAAACCTTCTTTTTCTTCCACCTTAAACACTCCGATTTCATTTGAGATTGCTTCTATATCATACCAATATTAATTTAAGAATAAAAGACGCCTTCTTTATTTTCTCTCGGAGTAGCTACCTACAGCATACACTTGTTCTTAGCTGCTGGTTTTACTTTATGTTTATTATTTAGAATATAGTTTTTTTAGATACTTAGATGCGTTGACACACACTCATAAAAAAACCACCGCATCCGCAGTGGTTTTCATCTTACGCTTCAAAATATTCTTTGTAAAAGCCACCAACTTGACCTGTGTTGTCGACTACAAAGTAAAACTCTTCCGTTTCATTTTTTACATCGTATACTTTTCCTGCTGTTAGCACGTTTTCTACCATGTACTTTTTCGCATTCGTATGTACACATTTTACTTGTTTGATGGTTGGACGATCATTCCACTCTAAATGAATCATATTTGGTCTCTCCTTTTGAACGATTGGACGTTAACTTTGCCCTTCGTTCATTTTACCCCAACTGCTTTTTTTTTCGCAACTGTCGCTTTAACAAAACGTGCCGTATGTTGAATAATTTGGTCTTTATCATAGTCCATGGACGCTACATGATACGAATTAGGAAGCATAACTTGATGAGCTGTTTTTGAACGAATATGCTCCAGAATATAAGCTGAGTTGCTTGGTGGTACAACATGATCGACTGTGGATGTTAAAACTAGCGCTGGGCACGTTACGTAAGATAAGCGTTCCTCCGCTTCATCCATTAAAGATAATAGCTCGCGCATTGAACGAACGGGTACCTTATCATACGTAATTTCATGTACGTTAGGATCTTTGATATCCGGCTTATCTTCTTTTACATAGCGAAGTGTATGTGCATTTCTGTAAGCTTCCATTGAAGGAATTGAATTCATTGCTGGGTTAATAGCAATTACGCCTGACAGGTCTAATCCTTGACTTGCGGTATGAAAGGTTAACGTTCCGCCCATCGATTGCCCTAGGATGAAGACGTGCTCACATCTTTCTTTTAAAAAGCGATAGCCTTCTAAAAAGTCTGCTTTCCAATTTTCATAGGTTGCCTGTTCAATATCTCGATAGTGAGTTCCATGGCCCGTTAGACGAATTCCATAAACCGTATAGCCTTTAGCTGCCAAGCCTTGGCCGATATGTTCCATGCTTTGTGGCGTTCCCATAAATCCGTGAGAGACTAAAATACCAACTTCATTCCCTTTATGATAAAAAGCTTCCGCTCCTTGAATAACATCATAACGTTCCATTATTCTTCACCCTTTACGCTCAAATTTTCTGACAAGATTGATTATTTATATAATACACCTATAATTCCTATAAGTCAACTGGGTTTTTATTTTTTACAGAATTGTCAAAAAACATCAGAGTATGTCTCTAGCGCTTCATTATCAACAAAAAATCCGAACTATAAAAGAGTCGTTAACTCTCAATAGTTCGGATAGATCATTGACTAAAATACTTATGTCCCAGCCTCGTTTTTCATTAACCTTCTAATAATAATGTTTCTGGATCTTCTAACAGTTCTTTCACTGTTACTAGGAAACCAACGGCTTCTTTTCCATCAACAATGCGGTGATCATAAGATAAGGCAATATACATCATTGGACGGTTTTCAATACGGTCTTCGTCAATTGCAACTGGACGAGTCTGTATTTTGTGCATTCCTAGAATCCCTACTTGTGGACCATTTAAGATTGGCGTTGACATTAATGAACCGAATACTCCACCGTTTGTAATCGTAAATGTTCCTCCCTGCAGGTCACCTAGAGCTAGCTTATTGTCACGCGCTTTTTTCCCAAGCTCAAGGATACTTCCTTCAATACCTGCAAACGTTTTGCGGTCTGCATCACGAACAACTGGTACAACAAGCCCATCCGGCGCAGATACGGCAATACCGATATCATAGAACTTTTTAATAACAAGCTCGTTGCCTTGAATTTCAGCATTTAATAATGGATACTTTTTCAGCGCTGCTACAACGGCTTTTGTAAAGAATGACATAAAGCCAAGTTTTACATCATGCTGTTCAAAGAATTTGTCTTTACGACGCTTACGAAGTTCCATAACAGCTGTCATATCAACTTCGTTAAATGTTGTTAACATCGCAGCCGTTTGCTGTACTTCCACTAAGCGATTTGCAATCGTTTGACGACGGCGTGACATGCGTACACGTTCAACTGGTTTATCACTGTTCTCACTTACTGTTGGAGAAGGTACCGGCTTAGATTGACGAGCACTTTGAGCTTTTGCATCAGCTTTTTGCTCTGCTGTTTTTTGGCTAGCAAATGAATCGATATCATGCTTGCGAACGCGGCCTAACGGATCTGCCGTTGGCACTTCGTCAAGCTTAATGCCTCGCTCTCTTGCAGCTTTACGCGCAGCTGGAGATGCAATTAACCACTGCTTTTGCGGAACCTCTTCCTTCGCTTCTGCCGCAGGTGCTACCTCTTCTTTTGCTTCTTTTTGTTGAACAGGCTCTTCCACTTTTACTTCTTCCTTCACTTCTGCTTTTGGCGCTGGCGCTTGACCATCGGCTGCTAAGCGAGCAATTGTTTCCCCCACTTGAACCGTATCTCCTTCACCTGCTAGAAGCTCCGTTAGTACGCCTGAATCTTCCGCTGTAATCTCAACGTTTACTTTGTCAGTTTCTAATTCAACGATATAGTCGCCTTTTTCAACAAAGTCTCCTACCTGCTTAAGCCACTGTGCTACTGTTCCCTCTGAAATTGATTCTGCTAATTCCGGTACTTTAATTTCTCCCATTGTTCATTCCCCTTCCTTATCGTGTCACTACATCATTAGCGATTTGTGTTTTCGTTAATGCTTCTTGTAATATACGCTCTTGCTCTTGTCTATGAGTGGTTGGGTCTCCTTCTGCTGGGCTTGAACGTCTTCTGCGTCCAATGTAATCAACGCTCACGCCTTCAGGTGCTACTTCGCGAAGCTTAGACTCAACATAATTCCATGCACCCATATTCTCAGGCTCTTCTTGCATCCACGCAATTTCTTTTAAGTTTGGATATTTAGCAAATAAATCAGCTACAACTCGTCTTGGGAATGGATAGATCTGCTCAAGGCGTAGTACATGTAACCAATCTAGCGACTTATCAGATTTTTGGATGCGATCTGTTAAATCTCCGCTAATTTTACCGCTGCATAAAACGATACGCTCAACTTCTTCTGTTTTTTCACCTAAGTTTGGTTGTTCGACAACTAAGCGGAAAGAACCGTTTGTGAACTCTTCCATATTTGATACGCTAAACGCACTTCGAAGCAAGCTTTTTGGTGCCATTACAACAAGTGGACGCACCTCTTCTTTTTTCAAAACAGCCGCTTGACGACGTAATAAGTGGAAATATTGCGCCGCGCTCGTTACGTTTGCCACCGTCCAGTTATTTTCAGCAGCTAGCTGTAAGAAACGTTCTAATCTTGCGCTTGAATGTTCTGGCCCTTGGCCTTCATGTCCGTGTGGAAGTAAGAGAACCATACCTGATTTTTGTCCCCACTTCGCGCGACCTGCTGAAATGAATTGATCAATGATAACCTGACCAGCATTTGCAAAGTCTCCGAACTGAGCTTCCCAAATCACAAGTGTTTCTGGTGCAAACACATTATACCCGTAATCAAATCCTAACACTGACCCTTCAGAAAGAGGACTGTTACGAATATCAAAGGAAGCGCTTACGTTCTTCATTGTGTGCAGTGGTGAGTATACATCCCCTGTCTCATAGTCATGCAATACAAGGTGACGATGAGCGAATGTTCCACGTTCTGAGTCTTGTCCTGTGATACGAATTGGCGTACCGTCACGTAAAATGCTTGCAAATGCAAATGCTTCACCTAGTGACCAGTCTGCTTTACCATTTTCTTCAAACGCTTTCGCACGTTTTGACAAAATACGGTCTAACTTTGGAAATACCTTAAAATCTTCTGGATACGTCACAAGTTCTCGGTTAATTTCTAAAAGCTCTTCTTTTGGCACAGACGTATCTAAAGTTGGAATACCATTAAATACTGCTTTTGGCATTTCCATAATTTGATGACGCTTTTCTGCTTTTGGTGGTACTTTATCATAAGCAGTCTGCAATTTCTTTTGAAGTTGCTCACTGATTTCATTCACTTGTTCTTTAGTAACCACTTGTGCTTTCTCCAATTGTTCAGCGTAAAGCGCACGAACCGTTGGACGCTTTGTAATAATTTCATACATCTTCGGCTGCGTTACAAATGGCTCATCCATTTCATTGTGGCCAAATCGACGATATCCAATCAGATCAATTAAAAAGTCTTTATTAAAGCGGCGACGATACTCATATGCAAAGTAAGCCGCTGCCAGACATGCTTCTGGATCGTCTGCGTTTACATGGACAATCGGAATTTCGAATCCTTTTGCTAGATCGCTCGCGTATTTCGTTGAACGAGAGTCTACGCTTTCCGTTGTAAATCCAATCATATTGTTAGCGATAATATGAATAGTTCCACCCGTTTGGTACCCAGAAAGCTGATTTAAGTTTAGCGTTTCTTGAACAATTCCTTCACCTGGAAACGCTGCGTCACCGTGAATTAGAATCGCAAAAGATTTCGTGATGTCTTGCTTTGGATAACCGTTTGTTTGGCGATCGTCCTGAGCAGCTCTTGTAAACCCTTCCACAACTGGATTAACGAATTCCAAATGACTCGGGTTACTTGCCAATGTCAAACGAGCTCGAACTGTGTTTTCAGCTTTAATTTGCTTATCTGCACCTAAGTGATATTTTACGTCTCCTGTCCAACCATAGTTAATGCCGATTGAACCCTCAGATGGTACAAGCTCTTTATTCGGTGAATGTTGGAACTCAGCAAAAATCATCTCATACGGCTTGCCTAGTACGTGTGCTAACACATTTAGACGTCCGCGGTGCGCCATTCCAATATTAACTGTTTTCGGACTTTTTTCGACAGAGCGTGCAACTAGCTCATCAATTAATGGAATAAGCATATCTACGCCTTCAATTGAGAATCGTTTTTGTCCGACAAATGTACGATGTAGAAATTGCTCAAATCCTTCTACTTCCGTTAGACGCTTTAATACTGAAATACGCTTTTCATCAGAAAGAGGTTGGAAAATTGCTCCTGACTCCACCATTTCAGTAAGCCACTTATTCTCCTCCATGTTATGTACATGATGGAATTCAAACGCCATTGTCTTCGTGTATACATCGGTTAAATACTCAATTGCAGCCAGACCATCCTTTACATGTGCAGGCGCATTTGCGCAAAGAATTTCAACCGGTACTGCTTTTAAATCTTCCTTTGATAATCCATAGTCTTCTAGATGTAGAAGCACAGGATCTTTCTTACCGCTTTCTAACGGTTTGATTGATGCATATAAATGACCGTATGCACGAATATTTTCTGCTAGCTTAATGGCAGCGGCAATCTTAGCCGTATTAGCTGCTGGAACAGGCTGTGTATCTCCCGCTTCAGCATAGCTGCTATCAAGCAATGGCGGTGCACCCCAATAATCAAATAGTTCTTTTAGTTCTGGATCTACTAAATCCGACTTTTCTTCATATAACTCATACTGTTCTAATACATAGCCATAGTTTGGGCCCAAAAACCCTTTCCAAGGCTCACCTCTGTTTGACGTTTCGTTACCCATTTAAAAACCCCCAACGAGTTATAATAAGTGAAATCTTTATTCAACTTTTAATGTCTTACTAGAATTAAAGTACTAAAAGTGATTGATTTCGCATTTTCAAAATACTGATTGCCTTATGGTCAGACATCTTTACAAGCTGGATGTTCTTCCAGTACTTGTATTTGATATCTGTCTCTATTTTACCACTGTTAAGCCTGTCAATCAAAATGAAATCGCTATATTTCTTTAATTTTTTTTACTTTTTTAATAGTCTTACGACTTTTTGAAAGCACTTTATAAGTAAAGTGAATTACTTATCAAAATAAGTCTTAATGATTGGTTATCACACAACTATCCATACAAATTAATTGCCTAAAATTAAATTTCAGATATAATAACTAGACGCTATAACTCTCATTTCTTTCAGTCATAGTTTTGCTCGTCAAACGAAAAAAAGAAGCTTACATTGAATTAAGCTTCTTTTTCTTCTATCGTACCTTCTAATTCAATTTTTACGTTCCCTTGAATTGCTCGTGAAATCATGCAGGAGGTCTCTGCTTTTTCCATGAGGCGCTGCACGCGACTTTTTTTCTCCATATCCTTTGAATCTAACACAACATGTGGACGGTGAATGATTTTTTCATAGGTAAACACACCTTTGGTGACGTCCACGACTGCTTCTGAATCCATTGTAAGAGCTGCTTGCGAAATACCGCTTCTTTCAAGCATTGCAGCAAGCGTAATAATATAGCATGTTGCAGCTGCTCCAAGCAGCATTTCATCAGGATTTGTACCGATTCCAGGTCCATCCATTTCTGGTGGGATTGAGATTTGTGTTTTTAACTGACCAGAATGAATTTCGCCTACTTCATTGCGTCCTCCTGGCCAATTTGCGTTTAAATGAAAATGATGCTTCGCCACTTTGTCCCACTTCCTTCATTATAATTACTTCTAGTATAACGCCACTGTTGGTATGTTAACATCATTTTGCTCATCAAAAAAAGACTACGAACCCGCAGTCTTTTCTTAATATAACGGAACAATTTTTGCTTCAGCTACTTTTTTCTTAATTAAAGGCGGCAGCCATTGGCGCACATCAGAGAATTCATATCCCCAAAAACTAGCCTTTTCATTGCTCATGGTCCACGAATGATCTAGCCCATAAGGTGACGCGTTCTCATCCGTTACTCTTTTCGTAATTTTCGCCTGCTGGTTTGTTTCAGTTTCTATTAAACTCATTAACTCTTTTAGCGAAATGACGCCGTTAGAGCATGCATTAATCGGTCCTTTTAGCTTTTGCTCTCCGCACCATGCTAAAAACGCTCCGGCTTCTTCTCGTGAAATAAAATTGAGCTGTGCATCAATATCAGGAAAACCTATTTCTTCTTGATGCATCACCTTATCAATATGAAAGCGAAGACGATTCGTATAATCATTATCACCTAATACAATCGGAATGCGTACAGCAGTTACTGAAAAAGGTGCTTTTTGAAAGAGTACGGCTTCAGCTTGTCGCTTTCCTTCTTGATAAGAGATATTTTCTTTTCTAGCATACGATATTGGGTACGTATATGGATCAAAATCTTCTTCGTGAAAATGTTCTTTTGAAGAGCCATATACAGATAAGGTAGATGTTAGTACATAGTGGTTTGTACTATCTCGAAAAGCGTCTACAGCTACTAAAGCGCCATGAGATGAATAGCAAATTTGATCAAAAACCACATCCCACTTGCGCCCGCGTGTTGCTTCTATAATGGATTGTTTCTCAACGCGATCCAACTTAATTCGCTCTACTCGATCACCAAACGAATCTTCACGCTGTCCACGGTTTGCAATGGTAACCTGTACTTTTTTCGCGAGCAATTCTTCAACGAGATTCGTGCCAAAAAAACGTGTACCGCCTAAAACAAGTGCTGTTTTCATCTTTTCTCCACCTTTCATAATATCTTCTTTCTTATCATACCATTATTATCCATAGTTGCGCACTTTTTAGTTGTGAAACTTTTTTATCATTTTCAATGGATATTTTGTCATTTTTTTTATTTGTTCATGATAAGATAGCCATATTGTTATGTAAAACCGTAGACTTTTGCGCTACATTATTAATTGAAAAGGAGTTGAATCATGATTGAAAGGTTCACCGATTAAACCAAGTGAGCGAATCATTATGTTAGATGTCATTCGAGGTTTTGCGCTATTTGGCATTTTGCTCGTCAATATGCCCGCTTTTCATTCACCTAATTTCATCAATCAGCTATACAGTGTAGACGTACCCTATGAAGGCCTAGACGCAGTTGTATATGCATTTCTGCAGCTTTTTGTTCAAGTTAAATTTTTTACCATTTTTTCATTTTTATTTGGAGTAGGTTTCTATTTGTTTATGAAGCGAGCTGAAGCAAAGGGATTACGGATGAAAAGCTTATTTTTTAGAAGAGCTTCTATTCTATTAATCATTGGGTTGCTTCATTTAATTTTTTTATGGTTTGGAGACATTCTACACCTTTACGCAGTTGGAGGCTTTTTATTAGTAGCTTTTTATAACCGCATGCCTAAAACTCTCATTAAATGGGCTTTCAGTCTGTTAGCTATTTATTTAGCTCTTCTATCCATGACTTTTTTCATTCCAGTTGATATGATGGACGAACTTGGACTAGGAAATGCAGATGATGTGCTGCCCACATACATTTATATGTATGAAAGCGCTCCTTACCTAGAATGGCTTTCTTACCGAATAAAAGTTGAGGTCATTCCAATTTTGATTAATATTCCATTTACGCTAATACCCGTGTTTGCGTTCTTTTTGTTCGGCTTATATGCTGGGAAAAAAGGGATTTTTGAAGGTTCTGCTTACGCTCCTTTTATTAAAAAGGTGCAGAGAGTAACCGGTACCCTAAGCATCCCTTTTGTTATATGCTTATTTTTATTACTGCAAGGCCTATGGGATGTCGGTGTGTACAAATCGGCTGCTACTGATCTCTTTAAAAACCTAAGTGGATTTTCTCTTTGCTTTTTCTATATGGCTACTTTAACTCGATTACTGCAGTTAGATGCTTGGAAAAAGCGACTTAGCTGGCTTCAATTTGTCGGTCGCATGGCTTTAACTAATTATTTGGCGCAAACCGTTATCTGTTTTACTTTATTTAACATTTTCAACTTATACAATCACGTTAGTTTGAGCTTGGGTACAGCAATTGCCATCGTGATCTTTATTGCTCAAGCAGCATGGAGCAAAGCGTGGTTTAACTCGTTTCAGTTTGGCCCTATGGAATGGCTATGGCGTACGTTCACTTATGGACATATTTCTCCTCTTAGACGCCAATCAAAAGCAAGCTAAAAAAGAGGGTCGGACATAACACAATGATTGCTTCTAAAAGACGAACAATAGCTGTTCCCATCTCTTTGGTTCGTCTGAACACGTTCGTTCCATTGCGCTACGGCCACTCGCTTTCCGCGGGGAGGAACCTGAGCTCCTCGCTGCGCTGCGGGATCTCCGTTTTCCCTCTATTTCTCGCAGGAGTCGAGTGTCCTACGCTCCATTCCACCCTGTTTCCAAACTGGTTTTTCCCAATCAACAAAAAACCTGACCGATTAAAAGTTATGAACTCTCAATCGGTCAGGTATAGTAGAGGCTGAACTACTTATGTCTCAGCCTCTTTTTATTAATGAAGAAAGAAAAACAAAGCAAGGCCTAAAAAGAAAAGTGAAAGAATGAATTCAAATGTCCACTGCCACTTCTCTCGTTTTAAAATAATATGTTCGATTGCAGAAAGAAATGAGCTTGCACTTACACAGGCTAAAATAAAGCTAAGCTGACTTACGGTAAACTTTGTTATGAAGCTGATAATAAGCAAAGTAGCAACAACTAAAAACAAAGTAAGCTGAACGGCAAATACCCATTTAATTCTTTGTTTATACCCATCCTTTAACGCTTGTAATAAATCATTGCTAATCACAACTTTACTCCTTTAGACATTTAAAACGACTACGATTTTATCGAGACGTAAATATCAACCTGACTGAAATTAGGGTCAATGCAGCGCTCATCATATAGCTCAAAATCCAAAACGAACGCTCGCTCGTTTCTATTCGACCACTCCCATATATACGACCAAGCATCTAAAACTACTTTCTTCGCCGGACCGATAGCAGTTGTAAACACCATATATTCACCAGCAGGAATAGTAAACTCTCGCATTTCTTCTCTTAACTCTCCACCTGGTGTGACCTCATATCCAAGTGCAAACGTAAATTCAATCGGATTCGACGCTTCATAATCTGTATATAACGCAAACATCTTTCCAGTTACCTTATTAGCAATTTTATTTGCCATTTGTTGCTTGTAAAACATGTCCCAATGGGCTGGAATTGTCCCCGTTCCTTTTTCTTCTGCCCGATCCGTTGTACGAATTGGAACCCCAACTACGGTTAGCTCATCAATATAAACCTTCCGCTGGTCTACCACTACATTCGCCAACATGACGACCCCCCTGTCACTTCCAAACTCTTTTAATCTCTAAATGAGGGAATTACTTCTTTATATGAATTTTATTTGTATTCAGACAAAACGTCAACTAGCCAAGTTCACTCTTCTTATAAAAAAAGAGTCTATTTTTAAAGTTTCTTCAATTGGTATAGGATACAAACGAGTAAATCGATAGAGGTGAACTGATGAAACTTATTGAACTAGCGAACATTATTAAGCAGAGTGAGCTCACTGCTATAGAGCATTTTCCAGAAGAGCTTTATACTGAATATACGATTACTAACCCGGTTATTCATATCTCCTTAAAAACAAGTCAAACCAAACAGCAAGTTATTTCTTTTTCTATTTACCTGAAAAAGGAAAAGAAATATTGGGCTTCATATGACCATAACGCCGATTCAATCTATGAACTATATTGTAACCTTCATCTGCCAGCTTCAATTAGAGAAATTTTCCTTCACATGGCTAATTGCTAGCTTATACAAATAGACTTAACGTTTGTTTATCAATTTTTCTCGTATTGTCTTTTTCATAGGTTTTGTGAATATGGCGCTTAATTTGTTTTAAGAATGACATCACTTCACCACTTGACATAAACGCATGATTTAATGATAACGAGTACTTATTGGCCACTCGAAGCTCCTCAGCCCCTACTGATATTGGAACATATCGAAAGAGGTTCCATGGATAGTAGAGCGTTGTAAACGACTTTGAAAAATAAATCCCCTCTGCACATATCGTAATTCCTTCGGTTTTTTGATGGGGATATGTACTTAAATGCGCAACAATGTGATTTGTTTTGGCTACGGGTAAGCGGTTTTTAATTTCCTTGGTCATTTCTATGCCTAACTGATCTGTTGTTGCCAACACTTGCTCTGCTTTTAGTAGCGGGTTATTCTCTTGAAAAGATGCGCAAATCGATGTTAATTCTTCTAACGAAATTGATGGATATGTATGTTCTCTGCACATAAATTCGTGTGAATGGTGACACAATAGCTGCTGAATTTTTTGCAATAAGTCTACTAACTTCTTAGCAGAATATGCATTTTCATTTAGGTGAAAAATCTCTTTATCATTAAAGCAGATAATTTGTTCTCCTCTGAGGGAGATAGATGTAAGCTGTTGAAACTCATTCCAGCTTATCGATCCTTTCTTTTTACGCCAACACTTCCAATAAAGTCCGTCGGTCGTTAAGTAAAATCCTCTCTTACCATAAAATCCGATTAAAGACGTATCTAAGTATGCAATTACCTTTTCTTGCTTTTTCATTTGAAAATATTTTCCGGCCGCTTTTTCGCATGAACGTGGAATGGATGTTGCATAAAAACTTGCCTCTTGATACATTAAGCATAAATCTCTTAGATACGTTGTTTTCGTTGGTGCCACGTCCATCCCCCCTTTTTCTACTACCTTATTAAACGTAACAAATTAGAAAAAGTTTCATATTTTTATCAATTCCCTAAAAAACTTTTTTTATTCCGAAAAATAAGATAATAAAAACCAAGAAATGCCCATTAAAAAAGCGTACAGGATTTCCAATACGCTTCTCAAAGATTTTCGTTTACTTTATCTTCTTTCATTTTCGCTGCTTCTAGCGACTCAACTCGCTTAATAAGCTGATGCAGATATTTCATTAGATTTGTTTCAACAAACGATTAAAACGATTAACCGCGAGCACTATTCAACTGAGCAGCTTGATATCTGGTCAGGTCAAGCAGGCTGGATAAATCGCTTAGAACAAGATGTTACGTTCGTCGCCACTATCCAAACGTATATCGTTGGATTTATTACCATAAAAGATGATGGTTTAATCGACTTATTATATGTACATAAAAACTTTCAGCGCCAAGGCGTTGCTACTGCACTGTTGAAAGCAGTAGCAGAAAGAGCCTATACTCTCGGTCTCACTGCTCTTCAAACAGAAGCTAGCATTACAGCGGAACCATTTTTTGAAGTGCGCGGCTTTCATATTGTTAAGAAGCAGCTAAAGAAAGTGCAAGAGACTGCGTATACAAACTACTATATGACGAAATCACTCATATAAAAAATAGTTAGGTTTTTGAGAACAAGTTCGTTTCATTGCGCTGCAGACACTCGCTTTTTTTACTTGTTTTCTAAACCTACAAAAAATCCGAACTATAAAGGAGGTAACCTTCAATAGTTCGGATAGATTTAAGCTTTCGTCATTGCAGTTACTGCTAAAACGAAATGTTCAGACAATAGCTGATCAAGAGTGGAACGTAAATCTGCTGCTGGTGTCACAACTGTCGGCTGCATTTGTGCCGGTTCTGCTGCGCTTACCATCGTGGGAACAAGAAGTGATGCACCTAGTACTGGGGCTATTAATTTTTTGCTGATTTTCATTTAAAAACAATCTCCTCTAGTTTTGTTTTTTCTTCTACATTTTCGTAACGAAATTTTTTTATTCTTAGATCACTTTTTCCTAAAAATTTTTTTCTTTTTTGACTGTGACCTATCTTCGTTACTTGCCTAACGAATGAAGTTTAAATTTGGATCACACTCTTTTGAATTTTTTATTCTAAGTGCGTTCGTTACTTACCTAACGAATTCATTATCAGTTTGGATCACCTTCTTTTAAATTTTTTTAAATAAGTTGTTCTTACTAGATAAACGGACAATTCTTGTGCTTGGATCACTTTTTCTCAAAAAAACTTTTTCGGTTTCTCATCACATAGTTCAAGCACTCTGCAGCATAGATAATAAAAGCATTTCTATTCTAATTACGGAGGGAACTTATATGGCTCATCTTTATTCTAAAGGCTGGTTTATTAAAGAACTAAAAGCAGTAAACGTGACAAAGATTGAGGGAAGAAAGCTTGAGGTTTTCAAAACGTATATCCTTCGTAATCTCTATCTTGAGCTCGTAGAAGATGGCACAATTCAAGCTCCTTTATCATCTGAATAAACAAAAATAACAGCCTTTGAGCTTTCACTCAAAGGCTGTTATTGAAGGGATAAAGATTGATCCAAAAACTCCGTCACCCTTTTCACATATTCAGTAGGATATTCACTATACCCTTTTACATGCGGTACATCTTTAGGCACCCAAAGCTCAAATTCATCGGGGTGTGTTTTGACCATCTTTTGACTTTCTGTATACGGAATAGCCGTATCTCCGTTACTGTGGATAAATAAGATAGGACGAGGATAAATTTCTTCAACTGCTTGTATTGGACTTGCATCTTCAGGATTTAAATCAGCAATATACGGAACCGTTGCTAGCGTAAGTGGCGTAAACGGAAAGTCTGGAAGCTTTGACCATACTGATAGATTATCCTCGAGATAAGTTTTTAAATCACTAAACGGACTGTCCGCAATGACTGCCTGGACAGCTTCTTCTTGACCAGCTGCTAACAGTGATGTTGCTGCTCCCATTGAAATTCCGTATAGAACAATGGGCTCATCTGTTTCTTCCTTCACTCGATCAATGACTCCCAGTAAATCCAGCTGTTCTTTTACACCAATTGTCGTTTGATCTCCTTGTGATTCTCCAGCATTTCGAAAATCGAAGGTCACCACTCGATATCCAGCTTCTATTAAACTTTTACTCAAAGGAAGAAACCCTCCATTTAAATCATGACGATTTCCTCCGTAGCCATGAGACATAATAATAGTAGCTTTCGGAGAACTTTGTGGCTCCATCATCCACCCTTTAAGCTCCGTTTCTCCATCTCTACTTGTAAATGCTTCATCGCGATATGTTAAACCATACGTACTTGGATTTTCTGTTACAGGCTGTCGCTCTTTTTTGGTCAAGCTAAGACCCACATAAATTGAAATTGCTATACATAGTACAATCACTAGCAAAATTAATGAAAAACTTCCAATCCACATCATTTTTTTTCTTCGGCTGTTCGAAACCTGAGTTTGTTTAATAACGGGCTTCAAGCGGGCACTCTCCTTCACTTTTACTAACAAAGGTTATTGTACACGATTTTGTTTTGATATAAAAGATAAAGTCCTTTACTTTCTAAGCGCTTTCTGATCAATCATTTGTATAAAAGAAGTTTTTCCTCCTACGTATTCTGCTGGACTGTATTGATACTTTTTAGCTAGCTCTTGTTTTAAACATGCATACTCCCATGCCTCATCCGGGTGTTTCCTTAAGTAATCTCTAAATCGCAAATGTCTACCCACTTCGGAATGGTCTTGTTCATACATGTGAACATGATGAGTTCTATCTTCTCCTCCCTCTATAAATGTTGATTTATCAACGGTTTGAGCCGTTGGTGGGGTGTCAAAAAAATATTTTTCGACACGCTTCCTAACAATATTTTTATATTATGAGAAACTATTCCATTATATGGGTACGCTACGCGGTCACTACTGGTTAATAGTGGTAAGTAGTGTCAGAGAATTATGTGATGCACAATGGATCTCTGCGTAACTTATGATGACGTACCCTCCCATGTCTCTGGGCATCTGTGTGCCTACATTCCTTCGTTCGGTCTAGTCATAAGGCAGAGGCTAGCGAAGCTCCTTTAGGGACTCTAGGTCGAATGGTGAATATAATGCCAGCTTCTCCGTGT
>NZ_KQ758673.1:0-29253 GCF_001457055.1 Priestia veravalensis
TCCATTATAAAGGACTTTTTGTTTGCCTAAAATAATAAAATTGAAGATTTTGAGTCTTTTTAATAGTTAATTTAAATTAATGCAACACTAGTGTTTTAGGGGGATTTTATTATTTAAAAAAGGTATTGACATACCAAAAATGTGGGAGTAAGATAAGGTGAAACTTTAAGTAATAACTTATTTTTCCATTTAAAGTAAGTCACAAATAGATGAAATCGCTGAATCCTAATAGGAGCGGAGGAACCACTTTTGCACACTTTGTGCTCGGGGTGAATCCTTTATAGGTAGGGTTACTCTCATAACCCGAATCCGACAGCTAACTTCGCAAGCGTTTTGAGGGGGAGATGGAATGTGTAAAAAACACAGGAGCCTTCCTGTGTTTTTTTGTGTGGAAATTAATCGTTACAATAAGTAAGATCATAAAAAAAGAGCACAATAAAACAAGATAGAAACCGGAATAGGAAAGGAAAGTTTGAAATGAAAAAGCAATTTGCGGTGTTAGGATTAGGGCGTTTTGGCGGCAGCCTTGTAGAAGAATTCATCAATCTAGATGTGGATGTTCTAGCGATTGACCGCAATCAAGAAGTTGTCAATAAGTACACAAATACAGCCACTTATGCAGTGCAAGTAAACGGTGTGGATGAAGCAAGCCTTAAAAGCCTTGGAATTCGAAATGTTGATCATGCAATCGTATCATTTGGAGACGATATTGAAGCGAGTGTATTGGTAACAATGTTACTGAAAGATATGGGTGTGAAGCAGGTGTGGGTAAAAGCAGTAAATTCATACCATCAAAAAGTACTTGAAAAAATTGGAGCCGATAAGGTCATTCACCCTGAGCGAGATATGGCGAAACGAATTGCGCATCACGTAGTTTCTGAAAAGATTATTGATTACATTGAACTTTCAAAGGACTATAGCATTGTAGAAATAATGGCTTCAAAAAAGATTCATAATAAAACATTATTTGATTTAAACATCCGTTCCAAGTATGGGTGTAATATTATTGGTTTTCAACGTGGAAATGGTGAAATGGTAATTTCACCAACAGCCCATGAAATTATCCATGAAGGTGACATGCTCATTGTTATTGGACATAATCGGGATATTAATCGCTTTGAGGAAGAAGGCGTATAATCAATGAGTTTAGCCAGAAGTATTAAGCTAACGCCCCCCCAATTATTAACATCAATCTTTGGAGGGGGAATTATTATTGGCGCATTACTTTTAATGCTTCCATTTTCTACAACGGAACCAATCTCTTGGATAGACGCCTTGTTTACCTCTACTTCAGCTATGACGGTAACGGGATTAGCCGTTGTAGATACAGGAACGCGCTTTACGGTATTTGGTCAGACGATTATTATGCTTCTGATACAGGTAGGTGGATTAGGGATCATGTCATTTGCCGTGCTGATCTTTATTATGCTCGGTAAAAAAATCGGTTTTAAAGAACGAATGATGGTCCAGCACGCTTTAAACCAAACTAATATTGGTGGCGTCATTCTTCTAGTAAAGCGCCTTTTTATCTTCTCTTTTGTCATTGAGTTGATTGCACTGATTTTTTTAGCCATTCGGTGGGTACCAGAGTTCGGCTGGGAAAAAGGGTTATTTTTTAGCTTGTTTCATTCAATATCAGCATTTAATAATGCTGGGTTTGGCCTTTTATCTGATAGCTTAGTGCAGTATGCAGGAGATCCACTCATTAATATTACGATTTCATTATTATTTATTATTGGGGGAATCGGATTTACGGTACTGGCGGATTTATGGGAGAAAAAGTCTTACAAAAAGCTTAGCCTACATTCAAAATTAATGATTATTGGAACATTTATCATTAATACTGTGGCGATGCTGTTTATTTTTTTCTTAGAGTATGGAAACGCCAAAACGTTGGGAAGCTTAAGTCTTGGTGACAAGATGTGGACATCGTATTTTCAAGCGGTTAGTACGAGGACCGCTGGATTTAACTCTATTGACATAGCTAACTTGACGGATTCAACAGCTTTTTTAATGATCATTTTAATGTTTATTGGGGCAGGGAGTGCGTCTACTGGTGGAGGAATAAAGTTAACAACGTTTATTGTGATAACATTTGCCGTCCTTTCATTTATTCGAGGACGTGAAGATATTGTCTTATTAAAGCGCAGGTTAAGTACTGTATATGTTGTAAAAGCACTAGCTATTTCTATGATCGCAATTATGTTTGTGTTCTTCGCTACGTTTGCAATAAATATATCGGAACCGAACACGCCTTTTTTAAAGCTGATGTTTGAAGTTGTATCAGCATTTGGAACAGTTGGCTTATCCATGGGAGTAACGCCAGAGCTATCATACGTTGGACGTGTTATTATTATTTTTATCATGTTTTTAGGTAAGATAGGTCCGTTAACTTTAGCATTTTCTTTAGCTAAACCAAAACGTGAAAAAATTCGTTATCCAAATGAAGATGTATTGATTGGATAATAAAGAGACCGCATTCTTTGTTTTCATAGATAAACAAAGGATACGGTCTTCGTTTTAATTAAAACATAATAGTAGCGCCTAAAATTGTGGCGATCATTAAAAAGAATGTAACCATTAAGATTCCTGGTAATTTTGATTGATTGCGCATCCAATCAATCCCTCCTTTTCAATTATAGTCATGTTAAAGTGCCTTCTACCTATATAACGTATAAGTAATCAATTTAGATTCATTTTTTTAAAAATTTTTAATGAAACCGAGAGCCTGTCCAGACTTATTACGCTTTTGCAGATATTGAGTTTTAGAATCGAAAAAAGATACGGTCATAAGGCAGATTGGCGTGTTACTGTTTAATAAAAAAGGTATTAGAATCCACGTTTGTCCATTGCAAAAACTCTTGTAGTGAATATAGTAAAATAGGAAGTCATTATGATTTCCTTTCACATCATAACGCCCTCTAATAAAGACCCGATGCATGACAATTCCCCCAACTGTCTGGTTCGATCGGTATATGACCATGCTATTTGTATGGTCTTTTTTTACATGTTAGATTAAAAGAAATAAAGTCATATATATAATAATTATAAAGAACTAAAGAAGGGTAGGTCTTTACTATTGTTTTTTAAAATTAAAGAATGTTTAGAAAATTATTATAATATTATTTTGTGATAGTGATATAATAATATGAATATTTTAAAGATATTTTTTTGTACTTCCTGGTAAAATATACTCTTTAATTGTAAAAAAAATACTTTTTAAATGCCCTTAGATTTGCTCTTGTCAGCTTTTCTATACAGCCTATTAACCTATAGCCAAAAAGTTGTAAAAATAGATAATTAAAGGTAGTAAATCCAACTTTCACTGGCAAAGTTAATGGATTGTCTCTGCTGCTACTAAACTACTAAAACTAGCAGTGGAAAATACGAAAGGGGCAATGATATGAAAAAGTATAGTTGGTTAAAGGTTGTAACATCGTTAGCAATTACGGCAGGGGTGTTAATACCATCTACTGGAGGAGCTTATGCAGCAACTGAAGAAAAAGAACAAGTGATTGTAGGGTTTAAAAGTAGCGTAAATGAAAAAAGTATTACAAAAGCAAACGGTAAAGTGAAAAAGAAAATGAAAGAATTACCGATTGCCGTCGCAGAAATGACTCCAAGTGAGGTTGAAAAGCTTGAAAAAGATCCAAATGTAGCTTATGTAGAAGAAGATATTCGTATATCAGTAGCAGCTGATACGCAAGACTGGGGAATCTCTAAAGTGAAGGCTCCTACAAGTTGGTCAACTGGTTTAAGTGGACAAGGTGTAAAAGTGGCGGTAGTTGATACTGGAGTTGCAACAAATCATCCAGACTTAAAAGTAGCTGGAGGAGCTTCATTTGTATCATATACATCTTCTTATAATGATGATAATGGACACGGTACGCACGTAGCGGGGATTATCGGTGCTGAAAATAACGGTACAGGTACGATTGGTGTTGCATATAACGCAGATATTTACGGTGTAAAAGTACTTGAAAGCAGCGGTTCTGGAAGCCTTTCTAGTATCATCGCTGGAATTGACTGGTCTGTAGCAAACGACATGGACATTATTAACTTAAGCTTAGGAACGTCTGTAGGATCTACAGCATTAAAATCGGCAGTTGATCGAGCTTATCAAAGTGGAGCAGTTGTAGTAGCTGCTGCTGGAAATTCTGGAAACTCTGCTGGAACAGGAGATACGGTAAATTACCCAGCGAAATATGATTCAGTTATTGCTGTGGGAGCTACGGATCGTTATGATCGCCGTGCTTCATTCTCATCAACTGGCCCTACTGTTGAAATAGCAGCTCCTGGTGCGGCTATTCTAAGCACATACTTAAACGGTCAATATTCAACGTTAAGCGGTACATCAATGGCTAGCCCTTATGCAGCTGGTATCCTAGCCTTATACAAACAGAAATACCCATCATATTCAAATGCACAGTTACGTCAACTGTTAATCAACAAATCAATTGATTTAGGACCAGCTGGTCGTGACACGCACTTCGGATACGGATTATCACAAGCTGGTACTTTCTAATTTAGATAAGAACAAAGCAGAGCCTTGGCTCTGCTTTGTTTATACCTTTTCAGATAGTGTATAAAGCTCATCGGATGATGTAGCAATTTTATCAATACGATTTGTCAATTCTGAAATAATGGAAGATATTTTGTCTAGTTCTTTTTTTGTTAGAACGCTCTGCTGTTTATTTTCTGTTGTGACAGTTAAAACATTTGTGAAAAACGTTGTGATGTTATTCATATTTACCGTTGTGTCTTTTGTTAACCCCGCCACTTCATCTCCAATCTCAGCTACGCTTTTTATTTGTTTTTGAATATCTTTGATGAAAGTTGAAATGTTTGCGATTGATTTTTTTGTTTCCTCCGCCAGTTTACGAACCTCCTGAGCAACCACGGCAAATCCTTTTCCATGTTCCCCTGCTCGAGCTGATTCGATTGAAGCGTTTAAAGCAAGTAAGTTTGTTTGTTCAGCAATGGATGTTACAATCGCTACAATTTGTGTAATTTGCTTTGATGTATCTTCTAACGTTTTCATGCGTTGTTGAATGAGAGAAGTATTTTGCTGGATGCCATCAAGCATTGCTTGCTCTTGTTCGAGCTTGGTTTGGCTTTCAATTGCATCTTTGGAAACAATCTCAGCTAACTTTGAGCTTTTATTCGCAAATGACACAACATCCGCCGTTTGGCTGCTTATTTGAGAAACAAACTGTGCTGTTTCCTCAGATAGGTTAGCTAATAGAGAAGAGGTACGACTAATCTCATCTTGAATAAGCTTTTTTTCTTGATATAAAAGTTGTCGTTGTTCTTCAAACGTTTCTTCATAGGCAGTTAACACAATTTGTTGTTCTAAATTAGTGAGCTTTGTAATACTTTTAATAGTTTGAATGCAGGCTTCTTTTTCGGCTATCTCCTCATGGCACAGGGCAATTAATGCAATTTGTAAGTTCTGAAAAGCGCATAAATACCACTTCGGTTCAAGACCAATTTTTACATGCATTTTTGAAATCATTTTACGCTTTTGTACAAACTCATCATCTACTTTGCCGTTAAACATTTCTAATATATGTTTTTTAAGCGTGTTTTTTAAGCGATCAATACTGCTATGCTTCTCAATGATGGTAACTAAGTGTTGCTGTTCTCCAATAGCTCGATAGAATTCGTTTACAATTGAAATAATATTTTCTTCAACTGCAGGCTGTAGCCTAACGATTCTTTTAAGGTCATCTAAGTTTAGACCAATCATTTTAATTTGTTGTTGAATTTCTAAACTAGATACTTGCATGCTTGCAGTCATTTCTTCAAGAGCAACTGCTTGTTCGGTATGTGTGTTTTTCCTAAACCAGTTCATAAAATCACCTATTATCCTTAAAGTTGTAAGCACATATATGGGTATATAACGGTCATGGACCCTTACTATATATTTCGGTTTGCTTGTTGAAAAGTTTGAGCGTTATTTTCAAAAATGTCATGAAAATGTGATGTGCTGTCATGGGATTGTTATGTTCTATTTATCTGATTGTGATGCGTGCATGATAAGGTGATACAGTGACCACTTTGATAGATAGTAGTGGGAAAAATAGATGAAGGAGTATGTATAATGAGGAAATTGGTTGCGTCTATGTTAATGGGAGGAGCTGTATTGTCTACACCCGTCATTGGACAAGCCGCTTCAAACGACGAGCTATTAAAACAAGGAATGAAAAACGAAAGCATCTATGAAGTCAAAGATTCTTTAAAGCGAGAAGGATATTTAAAGGGTGAGGTTTCTACATACTTTAATTACGAAACAAAAGTAGCAGTTCAAGCTTTTCAGCAAGATCATAATCTAGTAGCTGATGGAATTGTTGGAACCAAAACATATAAAGAACTAGAAACAACAGAAGTTGAACAAGGAGCGTCTAGCTTTGACGAGTCCGCGGTCATTAGTAAGGCGAAATCTCTTATTGGCACGCCTTATAAATGGGCAGGTACAACACCTTCTGGCTTCGATTGCAGTGGCTTATTACAATATGTATATAAGGAAAGTGTAGACGTAGAAGTTCCGCGTACCGTGGCAGATATATATGCGGCAGGTGAAAGTGTGAAGGAACCAGCAGTGGGAGATATTGTTTATTTTGAAACATATAAAGAAGGCCCTTCTCATGCAGGGATTTATTTAGGTGATAATCAGTTTATTCACACTTCTACCTCAAAAGTTGTAACAATCAGTGATAAAAACTCGAGCTATTGGAGTGAACGTTATCTAGGTGCTAAAAAAGTAAAGTAATTTGAGAAAGAGACTGAGACATAAGTAGTTCAGCCTCTACTATACCTGAACGATTGAGAGTTCATAACTTTTAATCGTTCAGGTTTTTTTGGTTGATTGTGAAAACAATGTTGGAAACAGGGTGGAATGGAGCGTAGGACACTCGACTCCTGCGGGAAAGAGAGGGAAAACGGAGATCCCGCAGCGCAGCGAGGAAGTTCAGGTTCCTCGCCGCGGAAAGCGAGTGACCGTAGCGCAATGGAACGAACGAGTTGGGACAAACCAAAGAGATGGGAACAGCTAGTGTTCGTCTTTTAGAAGCAATCATTTTGTTATGTCCCAAACTCTTTTTTGTTTTGAAAAAAGTTAAATCATTGTGCACTCTTTCTTTGTAAGAATGCGAGACAAGCGCATATTTATCAAAAAATGCGAAAAAAGTTCTATCACTTCCTCCTGACAGCTTGTATATATTGGTAAAGTAATCGTTTGAGTGTTCTAGTAAAATTCAAATGATTCCATGACTAACAAGGAGGAAAAAAAGATGTGGTGTTATAGCTATTACCGTCTCAAAAAGAAAATTAAGAGATTGTTATTTTCAAGAAGGTTTGGTACTTTCATTGAAAATAATACAAAAAAAGCAGTAGAAGAGGTTATTTATTCTCAGCGATTTCGAGACTACTTTATTCAGCTTGTAAGAGAAGCGGATGTTTCGCCTTTTAAAGAAATTGCGCTTCAATATTTACATGAAGAGGTTGTCGTTTCAACAGTTGCGGGTCCTTTGCAAGGTACGGTTGCTGAAGTAGGCGATGATTATTTAAGGCTAACTGAAAGTGCCACTTCCAGCATTTTGTTACCATTTACCAGCATCATTACAATTCAAAAAGTTTAAAGAGAGGAGAGGAAAAGATGTTTCAAGACGCATTAAGAGAAAGCATTGGTTCATTTGTGCAAATCATTACCCCAATTGATATTATTAGCGGTACATTAATTGCAGTATTTGAAGCTTCAATTGTTGTTCGTACATCAAGCTCATATGGAGAGCCTACTGATGTCACAATACCTTTTGCATCTGTCACATACATTCGTATTATTAGTGGAGATGAATAAAATGAACGTATCCGTTATCATTCCAGCATGTAATGAAGAAGAGTCATTGCAAAGTGTGATTCAGGCAATAAAAAAGATAGCACCTTTTGAAATCATTGTTGTTGTAAATGGGGCCACTGATAATACAGCTTTAATTGCAAAACAAGAAGGGTGTAAAGTGTTAACGTACGAAGAGAAGCTTGGGATTAACATTGGTCGAGCAATTGGAGCAAAAAAAGCAAAGGGGGATATCCTTGTATTTCTAGACGGAGATATCGTTGTACCCTTTGAAGAACTAAACCAGTATGTGCAAGCAATTAAAGATGGCCATGACCTTGCATTGAATGACTTGGAATGGACAATGAAGCGAAAAATTCGTCCTCACGTAGTGGCTGTCTCAAAATATATGCTTAATTTAAGCTTAAAAAGACCAGATTTAACAGTTCAAGCAGTTACCGCAATTCCACATGCTATAAAGCGCTCAGCAGCTGAAGAAATCGGCTTTGAGAATTTAGCGCATCCCCCATTAATGCAGACACTTGCTATTTTAAAAGGAATGTCTGTTGTATATCCTTGTTCCACAGATGTTATTTATACCAACCGTATTCGTAATACCCACAAGACGCTTGTTCCTAATTCTCCGTTTCCCTTTTCAACCGAATCAATTTTAGCTGATCATTTAAAAGCTTTTTCTCACTTAATTCATCAGAAAGGAGTAAGGGGAGGACTTACGGATGGAAATCGTAACCGTACGATTGTATCAGAATATACACCCACTCTCCTGAAAAAAGAGAGATGTAAAACAAGTGCGATTATTCCAGTTGGAGAAGAAAGAGAAACGATTCATCTTGTTATTCAAGAAGTGCAAAAAGCAGGTGTTGAAGAAATTATTGTGGTAGCAAATGGGTCAGATGAAATAACGATTTCAAGAGCACGTGAAGCAGGCGCAACGGTACTTGTGTATCCAAATAGGCTTGGACATAATGTTCCAAGAGCAATTGGAGCAATGTATAGTTCAGGTGATATTTGCTTGTTTATTGACGGTGATATCGTTATTTCTGCTGAAAATCTTCAACATTTCATCCGTGCAGCTGAAAATGGAGTTGATGTTGCGCTCAATAATTTGGAGTGTTTATTAGATCAAGTCCATCCTCTACATTCTGTTAGTGCTGCAAAGTATTTTTTAAATACTATTAGTAAGCGTCCAGATTTAACCATTAACACAACAACTGCAATTCCTCACGCAATAAAAAGAGAAGTAATAGAGAAAATCGGGTACGAATCGCTCATCATTCCTCCTTTATTTCATTTGAAAAGTTTGTTAGCAGGTTTTACGGTTAAGGCGATTCATTTTGTAGACGTAGCGCGCACCAATCGCATTCGAAAAGAGCACTTAAAGACAACAGGATTGCCTCAATCAACGGAAAGGATTTTAGGAGACCATATTGAAGCAATTGCTTATCTACTCAATCAAACAACGGAAAGAGGTCTCTTTTTAAAAGATACAAGAAGACATGACATTTTGTCTGAGGTGATGCGTGATGAAAACTAAAAAAGTAGCAGTATTAGGACTTGGATACGTGGGATTACCCTTAGCATTATTGGTTGCTAAAAAAAGTTTTGATGTGATAGGTCTTGATGTTGATCGTAGCAAAGTGAACCTACTTCATCAAGGGAAAAGCTATATTCCAGATGTATCAAATGAGGAGATTAAAAGAGAAAAGAAATTTAAAGCTCAATGTTTACAAGACGGAATTGAAGAGTTTAAACAGTGTGAATATGTAATTGTGACGGTTCCAACACCAATTAACGATCAGCACGAACCAGACTTAACAGCAATGATTAAGGCTTCAGAGTTTTTGCAAAAGGAAATGGTTGCCGGACAAACAGTAATCTATGAGAGTTCAACTTATCCAGGTACGTTAGAAGAAATTGTTTTACCAATTCTTTTAAAATCAAAGCTACAAGTAGGAAGCGACTTTTATCTCGCTTATTCTCCTGAAAGAGTAGACCCAGCAAATACGCACTATCACATTGAGCAAATCCCTAAAGTGATTAGTGGATATACGGAAAGCTGCTTACAAAAAATTAGCGAATTTTATGGTAGCATCTTTCAAAAAGTAGTTCCTGTTTCGTCACCAAACGTGGCTGAAATGTGTAAACTATTTGAAAATATTCAACGGTTAGTTAATATTTCTCTTGTGAACGAAACAAATGTATTATGTGAACAGCTGAACATTGATTTTTATGAAGTACTTGAAGCAGCAGCAACGAAACCATTTGGATTTACTCCTTATTATCCCGGACCTGGAATTGGTGGGCACTGTATTCCTGTTGACCCACTTTACTTTGTATGGAAGCTCAAACAGGCTGGTTTAAAAAGTGAACTCATTCAAGCAGCTCATGAAATAAATGAACAAATGACTGAACATGTTGTGACACTCGTTGAAAAGCAGCTTGATAAGAATGAGAAAAATGTTTTGGTCATTGGCATCGCGTATAAACGGGATGTAAACGATGTACGGGAGTCACCAGCATTGCCTATATGCAACGAGCTAATTACAAGAGGGTATAATCTATCATATCATGATCCATATATCGACACTTTTACGCTAAATGGTTGCAACATTCAGTCTGTAGAGCTTACTAAACAAGCGGTGCAAACAGCCAATGTAGTCTTAATCTTAACCGACCATCAAAACATTGATTGGTCACTTGTGAAAACTGCCGCGAAAATAGTGGATACAAGGGGAGTATTAAGGCGTTAAAAAGGAGGGCGTAATGTGAAGAAGCTTTCAATCATTCTAATTGTTCAAAATGATGAAGCGACAATCAGGCAAGTCATTCGCAGTACTCGCTGTTTAAATCCTCATGAAGTGATTGTCTTAGCCAAGCAGTCAATGGATGGATCGGTTTTAATTGCAAAAGAAGAAGGCTGTATTGTGAAAATAGAGAATGGTGAAGAAACAGCACATGAATTGCGAATGAAAATAACTCGCATGTGTAAGGGAGACGCCTTTTTATATTTAGACAGCGATTATATGATCTCAGAGAAACAAGTAAAACAATTTGTTCAACCACTTTTATTTAGTCATTGTGATGTGGTTTTAAACAAATGGGATGAAGCATTTCAGCATGATTTTGGAAGGTTTGAAGTCATGTGGAGCAGGGTTCTACATGATATGTGTAATAAACCTCATTATACCAATGCTTATCTTTCTCCTCCATATGCATTTACTAAGGAAGTATATAGTCAATTATCCTCTGCTGCTTGTACAAATCCTCTCGCTTTATTTGTTGAACTACAAACGAACTCCTTCCGAACAAGCCATCACCTTTCCATTACAACTTTTGGAGAAGGGAAGTTTGCTCCTGGTGCTTTTGAAAACAAACGAGCTGAATATAAAGAAAGATATAAGGAGCTCTTGGACAATTATATAGCTAAAACAGAAGCTGTTTCAAAAGCTATGAACAGAACGGATGCTTATCAGCCGTATGAAAACATTAGCAAAGGGTGGGGAAAACTTTCCTCTTTTTATAAAGGAAAGCAGCTATCAGTTGTCATACCAGTAAAAAATGAAGCGAAAACGCTACAAGAAGTGATCAAAGAGGTTCGGAAGCTTGAGCCTCTTGAAGTTATAGTTATTGTGAACGGCTCTACGGATGAGTCAGAACAAATTGCCAAAAATATGGGAGCGAAAACAATTGTTTATAAGAATGCGTTAGGGCATGATGTAGGTCGAACGATAGGTGCCGAGGTTGCAAAGGGAGACATTATTTTATTTGTAGATGGAGATTTTAGTATTAAGGCTTATGATTTATACCCCTTTGCAAGAGCAATAGCAGATGGCTTAGATGTAGCTTTAAATAAAAGTGAAGATGAAAAAAGCTTATCTCATAGTGTGCAGGCTTGGAAATTTCTATTAAATGAAATGAACGACAGAGGAGATTTATGGATGAGCTCGCTAACTGCAGTTCCGCATGCGATTAGCAAACAAGCGATAAATAAGATTGGTGCTCACATTCTCTCTAGTCCTCCTATGGCGATGTTGAAGTGCTTTCAAAATCAATTAAGCATAGCTTCTGTTCATGACGTTAACGTAAATAAACAGAATCGTTTTCGATTTCATGAGTATCTTCCAACAAATGTAATTAACTCAACGGCAGAGCTTATTATTAAAGAGTATATGAGAGCTTTTTATTTAAGTTGATAGCAAAAATAAACCTACTTACTAATAAAATGTAAGTGGTTTATTTTTTGTTACATAATTATAATATAAAAATAACTTGTAATTATATATATATTGCTACTAAAATAGTGATAGAGGATACATAAAAGGAGGAACTAACATGAAGAGTTATACAATTGGTACATTCTTTATACGTGTTGTATTAGGGTTAACATTTTTTATTCATGGCCTAAGTAAATTTCAAGGCGGAATTGACGGAACTGTAGGTTTTTTTGAAAGCATTGGTATCCCTGGTTTCATGGCTTATGTAGTAGCAATTATAGAACTAATTGGTGGAGTTGCTGTTATTGTTGGACTAGGCACACGAATTGTTGCAGCATTGTTTGTTTTTGTTATGCTAGGAGCTATTTTTACAGCAAAACTGGGAGCGCCATTTGTGGGAGGATATGAGTTAGATATTGCACTTCTAGCTATGTCTTTACATCTTGTCTTTGCAGGAAGTGGAGCATTATCTTTGGATCAGCTCTTGAGGAAAGATGAAAGCTACTTGTAAAAGAAGGGGCGCAGTTCAAGGGTGTGCTTCTTTACTATAAGAAAACGTTAATCGTTTTCAATTTAACATGGTAATATTTTTATCACTAAATGGTATTGAAAATTCGTGAAAAAAGAGTAGAATGTAGGAATATCCTTTTTAAAAAAGGGTATAGAGAAAAGCAGGCGCTTAACCGGGATGAACAGCGTATATTTCAAAGTAGAAAAGGAGATGTTCATATGCCAATCATTCTAAAAGATGTTGTAGTGGGGTTTTTCTCAATGGCCGCTGCAGGTCTATTCGCTTTTCAAGGAATCGAAGTTGTGTCAGCAGTTGTAGACCTAGTACAATCTTGGAAACAAAACTAACATTCAATTATAAGAGAAAGAGACTGAGACATAAGTAGTTTAGCCTCTACTATACCTGAACGATTGAGAGTTCATAACTTTTAATCGTTCAGGTTTTTTTGGTTGATTGTGAAAACAATGTTGGAAACAGGGTGGAATGGAGCGTAGGACACTCGACTCCTGCGGGAAAGAGAGGGAAAACGGAGATCCCGCAGCGCAGCGAGGAAGCTCAGGTTCCTCCCCGCGGAAAGCGAGTGACCGTAGCGCAATGGAACGAACGTGTGGAGACAAACCAAAGAGATGGGAATAGCTAGTGTTCGTTTTTTAGAAGCAATCATTTTGTTATGTCCCAAACTCTTTTTTTATCTCTTCTGATTGCAAAATAAGTAAATACATATAGTAGGAGGAAATGAACGGTTCATATGCTGTATACTATTAGTAGATAAAATTCCATGAAAATTGTACAAGGTACAACAGGGGGGAAAGTGATGAACTGTGGAAAGTGGATGATTTTAGGGATAGTTAGTACAAGTATTGTACTTACGGGATGTGGAAAAGAGAAAAGTAGCAGTGAGCATGAATCTCATTCACATCATGAAATTGAAACGACAGCGGACATTCGTGAAGAAACAAAAAGCAATGAAATTTTACCAACGTTTTTAAATGATAAAGACGAGAATATGAAGGTTGTATATCGCTCAGTTGGTAAGCATAAAGAGCTTCTTGAAAAGATTCCATGCTACTGTGGCTGTGGTGATACAGTAGGGCATACAAGTAGCTATGATTGTTTTATTTATGAAAACAAAGTAGGTGGAGCTGTTGTATGGGATGATCATGCAACAAGGTGTGGGATATGCTTAGACATTGCTGCGCAGTCGGTAATTGAATACAGTCAAGGTAAAAGTATAAAGCAAATTCGAAATGATATTGATGAAAAGTATAAAAAAGGATACGGAAAACCTACTCCAACTCCTAAGATATAGCAATGCCTGGAATGGAATGTTAAGTATAAAATTCCTTCCAGGCATTTTATTTTTTGATAAAAATAAAATGTGTTATAATTAGAATAGTTAGAAAGTTTGAGTGGGAGAGGAGAGGTAATAATGCAAACCCCAGAAAGTTTAGAAGGGCCAGAGTATAAGTCGATGTTAATAGAAGAAGCGGTAAATCAAAAGTTGTATGATGAACAGAAAACCTATAATCTGTTAGGAAGAGTAATTTTAATTAGTTCATTATTACTTGTGTTCTTTGTATTATGGGGAGTGTTTAGTTTCTTTACAACGTAAAACGCTGCATGGAAGGCGAGCATCCACACAGCGTTTTTTTATTTTACTTCTTCAACTGATTGTTCTAATTCATTAACTTCAGTTTCGATATTTTCAAGCTCTTGTTTTATTTGGCTTTCTGCTTCTAGCGTAGGCACTTCTCCAATTGTTTCTTCCTCAACCTCTGTGCGTTCAGTAGTAGCGGCAGCTTCAAGTTCTTCAGTCGATGGACGAAGTGATTTTACTTTGTTTACAACTTGAACAGACTGTTCTGATACCACTTGTGAAATGCGTGCAGTGCGTTGCTTTAAGTCTTGTCCTTTTGCATAGACGCTTTCTTTGACTTGACCAGTTTTTGCTAATGCTTGATTTGCTTGATCTTGAATGCTAGCGCGGAGCTCTTTTCCTGACTTTGGAGCTACTAGCAGTGCAGTTGCAACCCCGACAACGCTTCCTACAATGGTACCTACTAAAAGCTCTTTACTACCTCTGTTTACAACTTGTTTTACATTTTCTTCTTTCATGACATATACCTCCTCTTATAATATGTAATCATATGAAGGACCTACCATTTTGTTGAATACTTCCTGTAAAACATATTGCGTTAGTTAAAAAAATCTGCCGCTTGCCGTCGGATGCTCGTACAGGTTGATGAATTTTGATTGTTATATAATATTCAACCATCCTTCCAAGAACCCTTCTTTTTTGACATAAAAATTGTAAAAAAACTTATCTTTAAAATACGACACAATAAAACGACAAGATCCGTTTTGGATTCGTTGGATTTTTAAAAGAAAGTTTTATATGATAGAGTGTGAAACAAAATGCTTGTTGAATGTGTTGGAGGGATTTATACATATGTCTACATCAAAATATCGAACAATTTTTGAAGCGAAGCCCGGCGAACTTGAAGAACTAAAAAATAAAGCGAAGCAGGATAGCTGGCAACCTATTTATCATATCTATCCTGAATATGGCTTAATGAACGACCCAAATGGTTTAATCCAACTTAATGGAGAATATCATGTTTTCTATCAGTGGTATCCTTACGGAGCAATTCATGGTATGAAGCATTGGGCACATGTGAAATCAAAAGATTTAGTAAACTGGGAGAGACTTCCTGTAGCGATTGCGCCGACAGAAAAGTATGAGTCGCATGGGGCATATTCTGGAGGTGCCGTTGTGAAAGATGGAAAAGGGCTCCTTTATTATACGGGAAATGTAAAGTATGAAGATGGATCTCGTACAGCAAATCAATGCATGGCCATCTTACATGAAGATGGTACCGTAGAAAAGTATAGTCAGAATCCTGTAGTAGAAGGCGTGCCAGTTGGTTATACCGGACATGTTCGTGATCCAAAGGTATGGAAAGAAAACGACATGTACTACATGCTTCTAGGAGCACAGCGCGAAAACGAAACGGGAACGTTAATTGTATATGAATCAACTGATGCGCTCGATTGGCGTTTTAAAGGTGAAGTAAAAACGAAGCTGCCGGATTTTGGCTATATGTGGGAGTGTCCTGATTACTTTAAATTAGATGGAAAAGACGTTTTTGTGTTTTCACCGCAAGGCATTCAGGCAGAAGGTCATAATTTTCATAATATCTATAATGTTATTTATGCAGTAGGCACATTTAATCTAGATGATCTAACGTTTGACATGGAATACTATCGTGAAATCGATAAGGGTTTTGATTTTTATGCTCCCCAAACGTTTGAAGACGAACAGGGAAGACGTTTAATGTTTTCGTGGATTGGAAATCCAGACGTCGAGTATCCATCTGATCAATATGGTTGGGCTCACGCTTTAACTCTTCCGCGTGAGCTGTCATTAGAAGGAACAGAATTAGTGCAAAAGCCTGTTTCTGAACTAACAAAGCTTCGCGATGATGCAGTTCATTTTCGCGGGCGTTTAACAGACGAAGAAGTTATTATTGATGAAGCTACTAACAATGCCTATGAGATAGATATGAGCTTTACGAATATTGAAGCTTCTCAAGTAGGCTTTCAGCTTTTTAACAGCAAGGAAGAAACACTAACGCTTGTTTTTGATCATGAAAAAGAAGAAGTGCGAGTAGATCGTTCTCATTTCAAACATCAATATGCTACAGATTACGGAGTTGTAAGAACGGAAAAATGGGAATCAGCTTCTTGTGTTGATGTTCGTATTTTCGTTGATAAAAGCATTCTAGAAGTATATATTAACGGCGGAAAAACAGTATTTACTTCACGCATATTCCCACAAAAAGATTCGAAGTCAGCTGTTACGGTATTTGCAAAAGGCGAAGCAAATTATCAAATTGCCTACTATGGGTTATCACGTGGAATCTAGAAGCGGTAAGAAAGGTCAAGACTTGTTCTTGGCCTTTTGATTTTGAATATAACAAATTTGATACATTATGTTGTGGAAAGCTAAGAAATCAAATTCTTAGCTTTTTTATCTTTATACTTGTTTTTTAAAATTAAATTGTGTACAATTAAATCAATGAAAACACAAAAGGAGAAATGAATTAATGAAAACTTTATATGAAACAACGGCTATTAATACAGGTGGAAGAAGTGGTGAAGTACATTCGCCAGATAATATTTTTAACTTAGAAGTTGCTGCACCATCATCACTAGGAGGTAATGCCACAACCGAAACAAATCCAGAGCAATTATTTGCGGCTGGCTACAGCACATGTTTTAATAGTGCTTTAGAATTCATGTTGAAAAGACACAGCGTTGAGATTGAAAGCAGTAAGGTCACCGCTACTGTACGTCTTGGTACAGATGCTAAAGATCAAGGAGTTAAATTAGAAGTGGATTTAACGGTTCATGTGGAAGGATTAGATTTAGACACTACGAAGAAATATGTAGAAATGGCCCATTCCTATTGCCCTTATTCAAAAGCAATTAGCGGTAATGTTGATGTGAAAATTGACGTTGTTTAATTAAGCGAGCTCCCATGAAGATATTTTCATGGGAGCTCTTTTATATCAAATGGGACATAAATTAAATGTAGGACGACCGATTCGTATACATTAAAAACGTGCTGTGGTAGACTGAAAAGTAAGAGTTAGCGACATTGGAGGGGAAATAATGTATACGGTATTTTCAACATTTGATGTACCTGATGAAAAGGCAGAAGAAGTCATCAACATTTATCAAAAGCGATCAAGGAAAGTCGATCAAGCTCCTGGTTTTGTGGATTTTCAGCTGTTACAAAATGATAAGCGTGCAGGAGAGCTGACGGTGCAGCTTACATTTGAAACGAAAGAGTCTTATTTAAAATGGGTGCGAAGCAAGGAATTCAAGGAAATTCATGAGCTTGAAAAGAGATATCCAGATCAAGAATTAGCAGCGGTCATTCCGAGCATACGTCAATATAAGGTTGTGGCTATATGACAAACCTTCCTGTAAATAAAATTGTAGAAAAGGTAACAGAACAAATTTATGAGCAAGAGCCTACGCTTTTACAAAAATTTGGTGAACGAGGGAAGCAAAAGTGAATCGAGGACAATCACTACCACATGAGATAGTTACATACGTCATACCTGCTTCAAAATGAAGCTGTGTTTAGCGATTACGCCTTATGGTTAAATAGTTTGTTAACGAGTCGAGGCATGAAAACGAAGCATATCATTGATAATTTTATCCTTATTGAAGAATTTCTTTTGGAACTAGCTGGAGATAGTGACGAACCAGCTAAATCGTACATCTTATATTTGCGAGCGGCGAATGAAGTGTTACGAAGAGAGGAGAAAAATGATTCGATTACTGACGAAAAATGATGCAAGACAATACGTAAAGCTAAGGCTTGAATCGCTTTTGGAAAGCCCAGCTGCCTTTTTAAAAACCTATGATGAAGAAGCTAGCACTCCTCAATTAGAAGAAGAGATGGGAGAGAAACTAGTGAAAGAGCATTTTTACACATTCGGTTCATTTCGAGGTGAACAGCTTATAGGAATGATTACACTTCAAGCAGAACAGCCTTTGAAAATTCGCCATAAAGGTAACCTTTTAGCAATGTATGTAGCAAAAGATGCACGAGGAAAGGGAGTTGCAAAAGAGCTTGTGCAAGTTGTGTTGGATAAAGCAAAACAATTAGGACTTGAACAGCTGCAGCTCACCGTTGTTTCAACGAATAAAGAAGCAATCGCGCTATACGACTCGTTTGGGTTTGTGACCTATGCGGTTGAACGAAATGCACTAAAGTATAAAGGACAGTACTGGGACGAAGAGCATATGGCTTTATCATTAAGATAAGCTTCATAATGCTGATTAGTAAATCATTGATTTTTAGGAGCTACTTATATGGTTATATACAAAAGAAGCCCGCATTAAAGAATGAAGCGGGCTTGTTTTATCTATATAGAAGTAACAGTAGAATAATGGTGTACCTTTAACAAATTAAGATTGAGAGAGCTCTTTTTGTCCTACTTTTTTGATTAAGACAAATCCGATAATGACAGCAAAAAACGCAAGAATCATGATGCTAGCAAATACCGTATGAATACCGACAAAGAGATGCCCTTGCACAGAAGCTAACGTATCAGGATCTACCTTTTGGTGCTCAAATGATGAATTAATCATTGAACTATCACCGCCGTTTGCATTCACTTGAAGGTTAAAAAGAGTACCAAATACGGCAGCTCCTAAAGTCTGGCTAAATGTATTCGTAAAGGTATTTAAAGAAATAGCTGTTCCACGTTTTTGTTGTGGTACAGAGCCTTGAATAATTAGCATGAGTACGGGCGTAATAATTCCCATACCAAGGCCGAGAATTCCAATTGAAGCATAAATGGACCAATCAGATGATTCCTGTGTTAATGAAAATAAAAAAGACGTTGCAATCAATAAAAAAATTGTTCCAAGCGTAATGACATATGTAGGTCTTAGCTTTGCAACCAGATGCCCTGAGAAAATAGAGGCAATTGTCCAACAAACTGGCATTGGCATTAACATAAAGCCAGCAGCTGTGGCGCTTTTTCCGAGAATTCCTTGCGTGAATAAAGGAAGGTATACTGTAATGCTAATTAGAATACCGCCCATAAATAGTGTTAAAAAGTTAACGGTTGTAATGGTAGAATTCGAAAAAAGATTGAGCGGTACAAGCGGTTCAGGAGACCTTTTTTCAATCCAAATGAAAAGAATGAATAGTACAAACGCGCTGCTAAACAAACCAATAAGTAAATCATCTGTCCACTGCTGTGTTTGGCTGCCTGTTAAAAGTGCATAAAGTAAAGCGATAACTCCTAATGAGAAAGTAACAGCACCTGGGTAATCAATATGTCGTTTTTCTTTTTGAATTTGTTCTTTATAATATTTCACAATCATAAACAAGGATAAAAGACCGAATGGAACGTTTAAAAAGAAGATGTAACGCCATGACAGCGTATCAACTAAAAATCCTCCTAATAATGGACCAATGACGCCAGAAACACCCCACACAGCGCTAATCCACCCCTGTGCTTTTACACGAGCTTGAGCTTCTTTATTTAAGTCGCCAATGATGGTCATTGTAATTGGCATAACTGCTCCTGCACCCAAGCCTTGAAAAGCACGAAAGATGATGAGCTGTGTCATATTCATTGCCATTCCACATAGAATTGATCCAATTAAAAAGATAATAATACCAACTAACAATACGCGTTTGCGTCCGAATAAATCAGCAAGCTTTCCATAAATAGGCGTTGAAACAGCCGTTGCTAACATGTAAATTGCATAGACCCAGCTCACTAGTTCAATACCTGATAGATCACTTGTAATTCTAGGCGTAGCGGTACTGACGATCGTTCCTTCCATCGCTGCTAGTGATGTAACGAGCATGAGTGCAATCATAATTTGTTTTTTCATAGAAGCAGCCTTCCTTTCTTAAATAACTCCAAACTTTTACAGTATATCTTATTTAATATTATTAAACAATAAAGCTATTAAAAAATAACCAAGCATTCGAATTGTATGCTTGGTTATTTTGCAAGAAATCGTTTCCGCTTATAAATGAATTTGCCTATATAATAAAGTGCAACGGTTAAAAGAACAACCCCTGCAATGACGTATTCATTAATCATATCTGATAATAATCCTGCTGATAAAAGAGATAAGATGGTGAAGTAAATGAGGTTACCCGATGCCGTTCCCCATAAAAACTGCTGAAAGCGAATAGAGCTAACGGCGGCTACGAAGTTAATAAGACTAGTCGGAATGAACGGAAAAACTCGTACTTGAAAAACGTAGCTTGTTCCGTTTGCTTCAATTTTTTCAAGTAAAGAAGGCTTTATTTTTTTTAATAATCCATCCTGGAAAACATAGCGAACCATTAAAAAGACGCAAGCTGCTGCTAGCATACTCGTAAACCAACTCCAAATCAATCCTAGTTCGAATCCTAATAGATTTATGTTAATGGCAATGATTAATACAAGTGGAATCATGGTAAACGCATTTTGCACAAGCATGGCAACTAGCGTGAACAGCAGTGTTATTAGTAAGTTTTCTTTTAAAAAGGCTGTTATCTTATCCATATCACCAGTGCGAATCGAATTAAATAAATCAGTATTAGTAATACAAATGATTAATACAATAGCGACTAGAAAGAGCAAGCCTGCTTTTATCCACGTTTTAATTTGAAATCACCTTTTTCATTTGTTAAGTTAACAAACAGTAAATAGGCTTTTATTATATCTTAGCTCTCTGAAAATGAACATTAATTTACTATAGAAGGGAACTAAACTTACATGAATAAGTAGAGAAAAGGTATGATACGATAGGGTTAATAAAATAAGCGGGAGACAAGTATGAAGGACACATATAAAGATTTTGCTGAATTATCAAAGTTTGAACGAGCTGAAAAGGATTATCGAATTAGAACACAAGCAACCTCATCTGAACTGCTAGTGCTAGCCATTCACGGTGGGAGAATTGAGCAAGGAACATCGGAAATGGCTATTGCTATTGCAGAGAAACAAAATAGCTATTATCTGTTTGAAGGGATGAAAAGTGCTCAAAATCGTAAACTGCATATTTCATCTTCTCATTTTGATGAGCCTACTTTATTATCTATGTTGAAAGAAGCAGAATATGTTCTTAGCATTCATGGATATAAGGAGACAAAGAAGAAGCATACGCTAATCGGTGGGTTAGATGAAGAGAGAAAGAAGTGGGTATACAAGGCGTTGAGAGATGCGTCGTTTAGTGCTGAAATTGTTGGTCAAGACCACTTGTTATCAGGTACGCACAAGCATAATGTTGTGAATAAAGGAAAGCGAGAAAAAGGCGTCCAACTTGAAATTAGCTATCAAGAAAGAGACAGCTTTTTTCTAACAAAAAACCAGTATACGAATTCTTTTTATCGCTATGTAGCAGCAGTTCAATTGGCATTTGTAGAAAACGGCACACCCTAGGATGTGCCGTTTTCTTGGCCTGAGCAAATGCTTTGTAAATAATCACGAATAACAGCTTCAATTCTGTCGCTAGTTACTCGATCTCTGTCAAACATTGCGTGCAGTGCTAGCCCATCAATTAAAGCATAAAGCTTTTCTGATTCCAGGTCAGTGTTTATCTTTTCTTTTAATACGTTTTCATTTTCTAGGTAAAGCATAATTTTTTTCATACCGGAGAAAATTCCATCATCAATAGGTCCTTGATTTTTATGTTTATGATGAGCTGTGAAAGTAAGCCAAACCTCCATTTCAGCCATTTTTTCATCATTAGTTGGAACGATCTCTAGCAGCATTTTTAATACTTTTTCCTGTGGAGGAAGGTCCTGTGAAGCAATTGAAACAATTCGTCGCTCAGCTTGTTCTTTAACTAGTTCCATGGCATAAGCTAATAAGTCATCTTGGGAAGAAAAGTAGTGACGCAAGGAGCCAAGTGATAAATTTGCTTCCTTCGCAATATTTCTAACGGTAGTACCTTCCATCCCTTGCTTTAAAATAACTCGCCATGTTGCTCTGGCAATTTGTTCTTTTCGTTTTTGATGATCAACTAATTTTGGCATGAATTTATTGTAGCAATAAAAAAGACAAGTTGCAATTTTACAATACAGTTGTATTAATAAAAAAGAAATGCTAAAATGGATTTAAATAATACAACTGTATTAAAAAAGAGGGGTGGAGGCTTGAATTTTATTGCTTGGATGATTGTAGGGTGCGAAATTGCTTTTTGGATTGTTATTTTGTTAGGGTTAACAACACGATATATAGCTAAAAAAGAAAAGATGGGTTTTTTCCTTTTAGCATTAACGCCGGTTATTGATTTGATCTTATTGCTTGTTACTGGAATTGATTTATATAATGGTACGAAAGCGACGACTGTTCATGGTATTGCAGCCATTTATATTGGAGTATCGCTGGCATTTGGTAAGAGCATGATTAAATGGGCAGATGAGCATTTCTTATATTATGTGATGAAGCAGGGGCAAAAACCAATCAAACGTTTTGGAAGAGAGCACGCTAATCATGGGCTAAAGGGATGGTTTCAACATTTAGTTGCGTATGGAATAGGAGCTGGTCTTTTAGGTGCGCTTATTTATCTATTAAATGATTCACAACAAACAGAAGCGTTAAGCGGTATACTGCGAATATGGTCTTTAGTTTTAGCCATCGATTTGTGTATCACCATTAGCTATTTTATCTGGCCAAAAAAGATGAAAGAAACAATTAAACAGTAAGCTGTCCAGTGCTCACTTGTAGGTGAGCATTCTTTTTTGATGAAAGTAGGATAATAGGATGTATTTCGGTTATTTGAAAATTTTCAACTTATTTACACTGATATCCTTTATAATAGAAAACGTTAGAGAAATGATAGATAAGGGAGAAAGAGAATGGACATTTTAAGTGCAGAGTTTTTGTCAGCGCTTCTTGCTATTATTATTATTGATTTAGTTTTAGCTGGCGACAACGCAATTGTAATCGGTTTAGCAGCAAGAAAGTTACCCAAACATCAGCAGAAAAAAGTAATCATTTGGGGAACAATTGGAGCAATTGTTATTCGTATGCTTGCAACATTAGCAGTTGTTTGGTTATTAGAGATTCCAGGTTTACTTTTAGTTGGAGGAATTTTATTAACGATCATTGCGTATAAGCTCTTGGTTGAAGATCAAGATCATGATGTAAAAGCTGGAGATAGCATGTGGGCTGCAATTCGTACAATCATTATTGCAGATGCATTAATGGGGTTAGATAACGTATTGGCAGTTGCCGGTGCAGCACATGGAAGCTTTTTATTAGTAGTACTAGGGTTGTTAATTTCAGTTCCTATTGTGATGTGGGGAAGCACGTTAATTTTAAAATGGGTAGAAAGGTTTCCGATTATTATTATAATTGGAGCGGCAGTACTAGCTTGGACCGCTTCTAAAATGATTGTTGGCGAGCCGTTTCTAAAGCCTTATTTTGAAAATGGTTTCGTTAAGTATGGTTTTGAAGTGTTAGTCATTGCTGTAGTTATTGGAGCAGGGAAAATGAAACAAAGGAAAGCACAAAAGCAATCTGTAGAAGAAACTATTGAGAAGGCTCAATCTTTTTCTAAGTAGAACCGAGCTTATAACCCAAACAAAAAAGAGGTGCATTTCGCACCTCTTTTTGTTTGGGTTGAATTATAGGCTTATGAGATGTCCGTACTTTTTAGCATAGCTTTATAGATAAGCTTTGTTAATTGTTCGGCACCTTCTGGAAGAAGATGAACGCCATCCTTGGTAAAGTATTCTGGATGATTGGCTCCTAAAGTATGCCAATCAACAAGCATCACGTTTTTAGATTCTTTTGCTGCTTTTTCTAACTTCTCATTTACTTCTGTTTCCCATTGTCGTGGAACTCGTGCATTGATGAGATACACATCTGCTTTTGAGAACTGCTTAAGTAGTTCATCTAGCTGTTCTTCTGTAAAGTAACCATTCGTACCAAGTTGAATAATAACTGCACTAGAAGGTTCGTTAAACTGAGCATAGTTCTTTGCGACGTTTAACGCTTCTGATAGCTGTCGACCAACTTTGCCATCAATTACAATATTAGGATAAGTTTCTTGCAGGGGGTCAGCTAAGTTAAGCATGACTGAATCACCAATTGATAGAACTTGAGTATAGGAAGGTTCCTTTGCCGATGATTCTTTTTCTTTCAGATTGTTATCCTGTGATATTGGCTTTGCTGTTGTTTCAATATGAACGGCTTCAGGCTGTTTGCTTTCTGTTTTTTTAGGTTCTAAAATCCCCGTAACGCCAAGTGTAAACAATAAGAAAAAAATAACAAATACTATAGGCGCAGCAAATTTTAGATGAGAACGAAATGTAGCCGACGGTTTGAATGTTGGCAGTGTTTGCCTAAAGAAGGTTTTGAAGCCTTCTTTTCGTATAGGTTGTTCAATAAATCGATAAGAGATTTCTGCGATGAAGCATGTCGCTATAACTTGTAAGCTGATATGTACATAATTGAACTCACCAAATTCAGTAGTAGGTGTTGTTAATGTAATAATAGGGTAGTGCCATAAGTAAATGCCATACGATCGTGTACCAATCCATCGTAACGGCTTAAAAGATAGTAGTTTACCAATTATGCTACTAGGGTGTGAAATCGTTGCGACGAGGACAGCGGCATTTAAACTAACTAAAAGCATACCTCCTCGATACATTGATGGGGCAAATTCATTTAGTAATGAAGTGCATAAAAACACTAACAGCAAGCTTGTAAGGCCAGCAACGTTTAAAATGAACTTTCCTGTGCTTGGGACATTTTTAGAAGATAAGCGATAGAGTGGCCAAACAAATGCTAAGCAACATCCAATTAGCAATTCGAATGATCGTGTATCAGTGCCGTAATAAACGCGACTGGGGTCCATACCTGGTTCATATAGAGCTCCCATTAATAGTGCAGACACTAAGGCTCCGCAGCTTATAATGAAAAGAACAGTCTTTTTCTTCCTTGTAAACCGCAGTCCAATTAGCAATAAAAGTGGCCATATGATATAAAATTGCTCTTCGATTGCAAGTGACCATAAATTTTTTATGGGAGAAGGTGATTGAAAGCTATCAAAATATGAAACATCTTGAAAAATAAACCACCAGTTACTTACATAGAGCAATCCTGCTATCGCATCCCCTTGTAAAGTAGATAAAAGAGATGGTTTGAATAAAACCGTCCAAGCAACTACGCATACAACCATGAAAAAAGCTGCAGGAAACAACCTTCGTATTCGGCTTTTAAAAAACGAAGGAAGGAGCAGTTTTTGGTGCTCGTCATATTGTTTCAATAAAATAGATGTAATTAAATATCCTGATAAAACAAAGAAAATGGACACGCCTAAGAAGCCGCCGCTTGCCCAACTAAAGCCATAGTGATATGCAAATACAAATATAACAGCTAGCGCTCGAAGTCCATCTAATCCATGAACATATCGATGCTGTAGCTGAGTGTTAGCCATATTAAAGACTCCTTTACAATCTAAATTGTCATGTGTATGTAAATAATATTTTTATGAATCTGAAAGATAACCTTTGAAAATTTCAGAACAAACCACAAGATATATGGTACAAAGAACTATTTTACCCGTAAAGTATTTTTTACCATATCGTCATAAAATTTAACACTTTTAGCAAGAAAATATTTTTTGACGTAAAAGAACCGGACGTACCTTTGGTAAATCCGGTTCGTACTTTTAAATTTTATAGAGGAGAGCGCACGGCTCTGTCTGCATTTATTCTACCATAAACCCAGTTTGTTCCTGTACCTATTATTGGGTCACAAGTATTTTGAATGACTGTACGAATTTGAGACGCGCTACGTCCTTGAGCTGCTAATAATGCTGCTAACCCAGCTACGTGTGGAGCTGCCATAGACGTACCGCTTAAATAAGAGTAAGTGCTTGTAGGGTAAGTGGATAGAATGCTAGAGCCTGATGCTGCAACTTGTACCCAAGTTCCAAAGTTTGAAAAAACAGAGCGTTGATCAGAGGAAGTTGTGGAAGCAACTGCAATTACGTTTGCGTAAGCTGCAGGGTAAGTGAGGGCATTGCTACCATTGTTGCCGGCTGCTCCAATAACAACAACCCCTTGGCTAGCCGCGTAGTTAACAGCCCCTTCAAGCGTAATGGTGTCTTGAGGAGAGCCTAAACTCAAATTAATAACTTGTACTCCTTGGTTGACCGCATAAATAATGCCATCGGCAACTTGACTTAGTAATCCGCTACCACTGTTTGAAAGCACTTTTACTGGCTGAATTGATGCTAAAGGAGCCATACCAGCAATGCCAGCTCCATTATTGGTTGTTGCTGCAGCAATGCCAGCTACATGAGTGCCGTGACCATTAAAGTCATTTGTGTCAGTATTATTATCAATAAAGTTATAGCCAGGAACTAACTTTGATGCAAGGTCAGGGTGGTTTGTCTGGACGCCTGTATCAAGTATGGCAATTCTAATGCCAGCATTGCTTTGAGTAACATCCCATGCAGAAGGAGCACTTACTTTTTGAGGGCCGTATTGAAAGGAATAGAACGGATCGTTTGGAATATAGGAAGCTTCAAAAACGTAGTTTGGTTCTGCGTATTCAACTTCATCGAGCTCTGAGTATATTTTCATCATCTTATTAATATTTTTAGCTGTAGTAACCACTTGAAAACCTAATGTTTCATTACAACATGAAGCTTCACATTTATATTTTTTATGAATTGAAGCAATTGTATCTTCATCAACGTTATCATTAAATTTAACAATAAATTGATCTTGGGCAAATGCTGGTTGTTTAACCTTTAAAGCTTGTACCAATTTTTTAACTACAAAAAACAAAAGTGTAATTACACCAAGTGAACCTGTAGTTAATGCAATCCATGTTAGCATAATACCAATCCTCCTAATTTTGTAACACCTTATATCATATGCGCTGCTACAAAAAGGGATTGGACAAACTACCTGATTTCAAAAAAGAGGCTGAAACACAAAGAAAAGAGTTCTTCTTAAAGGCGAATTATGACGTTTCTAACGGATTTAGGTTATAAGAACATGTTCGTTGTTCATTACGATTCATTCCATGCATTTTCGGAGCAAAGAAAAAATATCCGAACCATTGCAAGGTAATTCACAAAAGTTCGGATATTTGCTTAGCTGAAATACTTATGTTCCAGCTTTCATTGTCCCGGTTATCTATTAATTTCTTTAATAACTCGTGCAGGGTTTCCACCAACAACTGTGTTTGGAGGAACGTCTTTCGTTACAACGGCTCCTGATGCAATGACTGCATTATCACCAATAGTAACGCCTGGATTGATGATAGCGCGGCCCCCAATCCAAACGTTATTTCCAATGACCACAGGCTTTCCGTATTCTCTACCGCTGTTACGTTCAACAGGATCAAGCGGGTGAGTAGCTGTATAAATATGAACGCCTGGTGCGAGCATACAGTTATCACCGATAGTTACAGGACAGATATCTAAAATTAAGCAATCAAAGTTTGCATAAAAGTTTTCGCCTACATGAATGTTGTATCCATAGTCACAGCGGAAGATTGGTTCAATATAGATATTTTCTCCAGTGGAACCAAACAACTCTTTTATTAAACTCATACGGTAAGTATCATCTGTCTCAACTGCTTGATTAAATAATCTTGTTATCTTTCTTGCATGAGTGCGATCTTTAATCAATTCAGAATCTCCAGATATGTACATTTCTCCTGCAATCATTTTTTCTTTTTCTGTTTTCATTTTTTATTCTCCCTACCCTTTTTATTTAACGTTTTCATATCGTAGTTTAGCGTAAAATTCGGCGTTCGTTAAGTAAAGTAGTTAAGAATCCACTAGCTTTTTCTTTATTCGATCAATAACAAAAAGGCAAAGAGGCAGAACAAAGCCGATTGTGCCTGTATAAAAAGGAGAAGTAGTAAGCGTGTAAGTTCCTAAAAACGGACCGCTTGGCACAAAGATATTGGAAGAAGCTAAAAACAATAATCCGATAGGTAGGGTTAAGAAACGATATGAACTTAAGTTAAATAACTGCGCTAATCCTAAGTTTAATACAAACAACAAAATGCTAAGCTTGAAGAAAATTGAAATAAACCAAATTATAGCGACAATTACTTCAATGCGGGTTATGAAATTTGTCACATTAATTTCTTGAGCCAATAGGTAGGTAGGAGAAAGACGAGCAGAAGTTTGATTTACTCCTAAAACTAAAATGCAAAGAAAAATAATGATAATTAAGAAAACACCGCCAATCAGTGTACCGATATAAACAGGTGTGCGCTTTTTACTCGTCCATTTAACATAAGGAAAAATCATTAAAAAAACAACGGTATCCAAAAATGGAAATGTCAAAAAGTGAACTGTAGAAATGAAAATAGGCCGCAAACCCATAGTAAAGAATGGCTGAAAGTGATCAAAGTTAATTTGTTTAGTAAGAAATAGTACGAGTAGGCTAAAGAGAGCAACGACCCATGGGAATAGGATTTCACCGGAACGTGCTAAAACCTCAAGTCCTAAGCGAACGCCAAACAACGATACGCTTAACACAAATACGTAAATGGGAACAATGGGGGTTTCAGGCATAACTTGCGTAATGATAAAATCACCAATATTATAAAGTGTTAAAGAACCTGCTACTAAAGGGAAAGTTAAAAAAATGATAGAAAACAATTTGCCAATCCATTTGCCGAGAATTTCTTCGGTGAACTCAGTAAATAGCATTGTTGGATATCGTCTTCCTAGTGCTATGTATAAAGGCATAATACCTAAAGCGATGATTAGCGTTAAAATACTTGTAATCCAAGCATCTTGTTTTGCAATTGAAACAATGATAGATGGGATAACTAAAATAGCACTCCCAATTATATAAAGGCTAAGTAGCACGATGAATTGTTTTTCAGAGATTTTGACATGTTTTAGCACGCTGGAAAGACCTCCTATACAAGGCATATTGTTTTTCAAGCCTTATATGCTCGTTAGTATGCCTAATTCGACGGTACTTATGAATAATGAGAAAAAAAGTAAAGAGTTTAGGACATAACAAAATGATTGCTTCTAAAAGACGAACACTCGCTGTTCCCATCTCTTTGATTTGTCTCAACACGTTCGTTCCATTGCGCTACGGCCACTCGCTTTCCGCGGGGAGGAACCTGAGCTTCCTC